>CAZCKI010000320.1:0-4443 GCA_964498815.1 uncultured Burkholderiales bacterium | reverse complement strand
TCGGACACCTGCGCAATATTGTTGGATAACTGCGCCGTATCTGCGGAGAACCTCCTTGGGCCACGCGGCAAGGGCCTCGCCATCGCGCTCTCCAACCTGGAAGGCGGGCGCATCGGCATCGCCGCCCAGGCCCTGGGCATCGCCCGCGCCGCCTTCGAAGCCGCACTCGCCTACGCGCAGGAGCGCACCCAGTTCGGCAAAAAGATCGTCGAGCACCAGAGCATCGCCAATATGCTGGCCGATATGCACACGCGCATCAACGCCGCGCGCCTGATGATCCACCACGCCGCGCGCATGCGTACCGAGGGACTACCTTGTCTGTCGGAAGCCTCGCAGGCCAAGCTGTACGCATCCGAGCTAGCCGAGTCGGTCTGCAGCAAGGCCATACAGATCCACGGCGGCTACGGCTTCCTGGAAGACTATCCGGTGGAACGCTATTACCGTGACGCGCGCATCACGCAGATTTACGAAGGCACCAGCGAAATTCAGCGCATGTTGATCGCGCGCAACCTGACCAGCGCCTGAGCCCTGTCAACGCAACGAGAAAAACAATAATGCCCGCCCTCAAATCCAAACTCGATACGCTCTCCCCCGCCTTCGCCACCAACGCCGCGCAAATGAGCGCCCTGGTCGATGAGCTCGCGGCCCATACCGCCAAAGTCGCTGAAGGCGGCGGCGCCGAGGCCAATGCCAAGCACGCCGCGCGCGGCAAGCTGCTGCCGCGCGATCGCGTCAAGGCCCTGCTCGATCCGGGTTCGCCCTTTCTCGAACTCTCCCCACTCGCGGCCTGGGGCGTGTATGGGAAAACCGGGCAGGATGCTCCCGCCGCCGGTGTGATCACCGGCATCGGCCGCATCGAAGGCACCGAGTGCGTGATCGTCGCCAACGACGCCACCGTCAAGGGCGGCACCTACTACCCGCTGACGGTGAAAAAACATTTGCGCGCGCAGGAAGTGGCGTTGCAGAACAACCTGCCCTGCGTGTACCTGGTCGATTCCGGCGGCGCCTTTCTGCCGCTGCAGGACGAAGTCTTTCCCGACAAGGAGCACTTCGGCCGCATTTTCTACAACCAGGCCAATCTGTCCGCAGCCGGTATTCCGCAAATCGCCTGCGTGATGGGTTCCTGCACCGCCGGCGGTGCCTACGTGCCGGCCATGTGCGACGAATCCATCATCGTCAAGAACCAGGGCACCATTTTCCTCGGCGGCCCGCCGCTGGTGAAAGCCGCCACCGGTGAAGTGGTGACCGCCGAAGAACTGGGTGGCGGCGATGTGCACTCCCGCACTTCGGGCGTCACCGATCATCTGGCCGAGAACGACAAGCACGCGCTGGGCATCGCCCGCGAGATCGTGCGCCACCTCAATCGCGACAAGTTTCCCGATGTCGCCATGCGCGAAGTGGTCGAACCGCTGTACGCGGCCGAAGAGCTGTACGGCATCATCCCCAAGGACCCGCGCCAGCCCTTCGACATCCGCGAGGTGATCGCGCGCATCGTCGATGGCTCGGATTTCCACGAGTTCAAGGCCTTGTACGGAAGTACTTTGGTGACGGGCTTTGCCCATATCTGGGGTCACCCGGTCGGCATCGTCGCCAGCAACGGCATCCTCTTTTCCGAGTCGGCCCTGAAGGGCGCGCACTTCATCGAGCTTTGCAACCAGCGCGGCATCCCGCTGGTGTTTTTGCAGAACATCACCGGCTTCATGGTCGGCAAGAAATACGAAACCGGCGGCATCGCCAAGGATGGCGCCAAGATGGTCACCGCTGTGTCCTGCGCCAAGGTGCCCAAGTTCACGGTGCTAATCGGCGGTTCCTTCGGCGCGGGCAACTACGGCATGTGCGGGCGCGCCTTCAACCCGCGCTTCCTGTGGACCTGGCCCAATGCACGCATTTCGGTGATGGGCGGGGAACAGGCGGCGAGCGTATTGGCCACCGTCAAGCGCGACGGCATCGAAGGCAAAAAAGGCACTTGGTCGAAAGAGGAAGAAGAAGCCTTCAAGGCGCCCATTCGCGAACAGTACGAGCACCAGGGCAATCCCTATTACGCCAGCGCGCGCCTGTGGGACGACGGCGTGATCGACCCCGCGCAGACCCGTGCCGTGCTGGGTCTTGGCCTGTCGGCGGCCATGAACGCGCCGATCGAGAAGACCGATTACGGCGTGTTCCGGATGTAGCGCGAATGCGTGCAATGTCGATCATCAACCACCGCAAATCCCCCCTACCCCCCTTTTTCAAAGGGGGGAGTCCCCTTTTTGGACATCGCATGAGTTGGCACTTCCCCCTTCGCAGAAGGGGGATTGAGGGGGATTTGCGATGTTGAACTATCGAAGCGACCTCAAGCCCTTGGCTAGGCAACTGCGGTCCAACATGACCGACGCCGAGCAAAAATTATGGTTTCACCTGCGCAGAAAGCAGATGTGCAATGTGCAGTTTTACCGGCAGCGCCCCATAGGTGAGTTCATTGTGGATTTTTACGCACCGTCCAAGAAGTTGGTTATTGAGGTCGACGGGGTGCAACACCTTGAAGCGAACAACATGCAAGCTGACGTGAGGCGCACTGCTTTCCTGGAATCCCTAGGATTGCGTGTAATGCGATTCGACAATCTGCAGATACTTCAACATTTAACCGACGTGCTCGAAATGATTCATCGCTACATTGCCGACCGAAAATCCCTCCCGCCCTCTCCTTCGACAAGCTCAGGACAGGCCCTTTTACAAAGGGAGGAGCCACGATGAGCCACGTCATCTGTGAAATCGACGGCCCGATCGGCATCCTCACGCTGAACAACCCGGAGCGTCACAACGCCTTCGACGAGACCCTGATCGCCGATCTCACCCGCGAACTGAAAGCGCTGGACGCGCGTGCGGACCTGCGGGTGGTGGTACTGTCCGCCGCCGGCAAGTCCTTCTCCGCCGGCGCCGACCTCAACTGGATGAAGCGCATGGCGGCGTATTCGCACGAGGACAATCTGCGCGACGCTGCCGGACTCGGCGAACTGATGCGCACCCTGCACGGCCTCTCCAAGCCGACCATCGCCCGCGTGCAAGGCCCCGCCTATGGAGGCGGCGTCGGCCTGGTGGCGTGCTGCGATATCGCGGTCGGCACTTTTGATGCGGCGTTTTCGCTGTCGGAGGTGAAGCTGGGGCTGATCCCGGCGGTGATTTCCCCCTATGTAATCGCAGCCATCGGCGAGCGCGCGGCACATCGCTATTTCCTGACGGCGGAGCGCTTCGACGCCGCCGAAGCCTATCGCCTCGGCCTGCTGCACGAACTCACGCCGGACGAGGAGAAAATGGATGAGGTCATCAACACGCTTTGCACCGCCCTGCTCGCGGCCGGCCCGCAGGCGCAGAGCGAGGCCAAGCGTCTGATTGCCGCCGTCGCCCAGCGGCCCATCACTGCCGAGGTGGTGGCCGATACCGCGCAGCGCATCGCGCGCATCCGCGCCGGCGACGAAGGCAAGGAAGGTATCGGCGCATTCCTGGCCAAGCGCAAAGCCAACTGGAACATCGAAAGGTCATGATGCAAAACAAGACGCTGTTTTTTCCCTTGCTTGCGATGTTCCTGCTGAGCTGCCTGGTGGCGGCAACCATGTTGCGCCGACGCATCGCGTTTTACAAAAGCAATCGCGTGCATCCGCAGAAGACGGCCACCTCCGCGCAAATGGCGGCGACCATCCTCGATTCGCGCGCGCCGGACAACTTTCGCAATCTGTTCGAATTGCCGGTGTTGTATTACGTGGCGATTTTTGCCGCCGTTGCGATCGGCTTGAATTCCAATGCATTCCTGGCGCTGGCGTGGGGCTACGTCGCCGCGCGTTACGCGCACAGCTACATACATTGCACCAGCAATGTCGTCATGCATCGCTTCTATGCGTTCGTCACCGGTTGCACGCTGCTGTGCCTGATGTGGCTGATGCTCGCCTATCAACTCCTAGCGGCATAGTCATGTTCAGCAAAATCCTCATCGCCAATCGCGGCGAAATTGCCTGCCGCATCATCAAGACCTGCCGGCGCATGGGCATTCGCACCGTCGCCGTGTATTCCGAGGCGGACGTGTCTGCACAGCACGTGGTGCAGGCCGACGAAGCCTTTTTGCTCGGCGGCCCGCGTCCGGTGGACTCGTACCTGAAGGGCGATGCCATCATCGCCATCGCTAGGCAATGCGGCGCGCAGGCGATCCACCCCGGCTATGGCTTTCTCTCCGAAAACGAAGGCTTCGCGGCCGCCTGCGAGAAAGCCGGCATCGCCTTCATCGGCCCGACCCCGGCCGCCATCGAGAAAATGGGCTCCAAGAGCCACGCCAAGGCACTGATGGAAAAAGCCGGCGTGCCGGTCGTGCCCGGCTACCACGGCGACAACCAGGATCCGGCCTTCCTCTCAGAGCAATCGAAAAAAGTCGGCTACCCGCAGCTCATCAAGGCGGTGGCCGGCGGCGGCGGCAAG
>CAZCKI010000319.1:0-4458 GCA_964498815.1 uncultured Burkholderiales bacterium | reverse complement strand
CGCTTGGCCGCTTCCAGGCGCACCGCCTTGGAGACCCCGTGGGCGCTGAACACCAGGGTGGCGCCGGCCGGCACCTCTGCCAGGTCCTCGATGAACACCGCGCCCTTGGCGCGCAGGTCGTCGACGACAAATTTGTTGTGCACGATTTCATGGCGCACATAGATCGGCGCTCCGTGCATCTGCAAGGCACGCTCGACGATCTCGATGGCGCGATCCACACCCGCGCAAAAGCCGCGCGGATTGGCGAGCAGTACTTCGCTATCGGTCATGCGGGTGTTGCCTCCGATTCATCCTCGGCGGGGTAGCCGAAGCGTTGTTCCTGCCAAGGATCGGCATCGTTATGATACCCCCGCACCTCCCAAAATCCCGGCTGGTCGCGCTGGTGAAACTCGATCGCCGAAAGCCATTTGGCGCCTTTCCAGGCGTAGCGCTTCGGCACCACCATGCGCGCGGGCCAGCCGTGATCGATCGACAAGGGCTCACCGAAGACGCGATGCGCGATCAGGACGTCGTCGTCGAGCAAGGCTTCCAGCGGCAGGTTGGTGGTGTAGCCATCGAAGCCGTGCAGGGTCACGAACTGGGCGGTCTCGAGTGGCCCGACCAATTTCACCAGATCGCGGGCCGCCACACCCTCCCAGTCCATGTCGAGTTGCGTCCAGCGCGTCACGCAATGCATGTCCGACTGGATCCTCGCCTGCGGCAACGCCGTGAAGGCGGCCCAATCGAGGGTCATCTCATTTTTCGCCAGCCCGAACAGGCGCAGGCTCCAGGTCGCCTTATCGAGCGCCGGCCGCACCCCCATGTCCAGCACCGGGAAATCGCGCACCTGCGATTGGCCGGCCGGGATGCGTGCGTCCGGCGATACCTTGCCGGGTTTCATGCCTTGCGCAAGGTTGCGCTGTGCGAGGGCGGTCTTGCCTTCGATGACTTTGGCCCAGTTGGTCACTTGGCGGCGTCCTGGGCCGTCGCCGCCGGCTTTTTCAGCGAATCGAGGATCAGCAGCGTAGCCCCCAGGCAGATGGCGGAGTCGGCGATATTGAAGGCGGGCCAATGCGGCAGGGACGAATTGGGCAGGTACCAGTCGATGAAATCGACCACGAAGCCGAATCGGACCCGGTCGATAAGATTGCCCATTGCACCGCCGATCACCAGCGCCAGCGCGCTAGCCAACAGGCGATTGCGGTGCTGGCCGCGCAGCATCCACAGCAGCACTGCGGTAATGACGACCGTCACCACGGTAAAAAAGGGCCGCTGCCATCCCGGTTTGTCGGCCAGGAAACTGAACGCCGCCCCGGTGTTGTGCGCCAGCACCAGGTTGAACCAGGACGTGATTTCGCGTACCTCCCCCAACACGAAGGCGCCGGTGATGGCGTGCTTGCTGATCTGATCCAGCACGATCACGAGCGCGCTCAGCCACAGCCAGCGCAGCCAATGAAGCCTGTCATTCTGAGGAGCGTTTTTTGCGACGAAGAATCTCATCCGCGTCTCACTGTGCGATCGGATGAGATTCTTCGCTAACGCTCAGAATGACATCGAGTTTTTTTGGATGATCACGCATAAAAACGCTTCTCGCCTTCACCAAAAAGATTGCTCACGCAACGACCGCAAATGGTCAGGTGGTCCGCATTCGACCCGACATCAGAGCGATAGTGCCAGCAGCGTTCGCATTTGCTGCGCGTGCTCGCCTGCACAGTAAAGTCGGGCGCGCCCTCATCGGTCACAACCGTGGCGGCGGAGGTAATCATTACAAAGCGAAGATCGTCCCCCAGCGAGTTCAGCACATCGTAATCGGCGGTGTGGGCGACTATGCGCAACTCCGCTTGCAAAGACGAGCCCAGCGCGCCGGCGGATCGTTGCTCCTCGATGCTCTTCAAGGCAGCCGAGCGTAGCTCGCGAATCCTGCTCCAACGGACAGCCAGTGCCGCGCCGTTTGCCACCTGCGGCAGCACGTATTGCCCGTGCAGGAACACGCTGTCGTGGCCGTCCGGATTCAGCACGGTCCAGATTTCTTCTGCCGTAAACGACAGGACCGGCGCAATCAGGCGGGTCAGCGTTTGCAGGATGTGGTGCAAAGCAGTCTGCGCCGCGCGGCGGTAGCTCGATTTTGCAGCGGTGGTATAGAGACGGTCTTTAAGAATATCCAGATAAAAACCACCCAGGTCTTCCGAGCAGAATTTCTGGATTTCCTGCATGGCCGGCTGGAATTCGTAGTTCTGGTACATCGCCAGCACACGCGCCTGCAATTCGGCGGTCAGCGCCAGCGCGTACCGGTCTATTTCCAGCAAATCATTGACGGGCAAAGCATCTTTGGTCGGATCGAAATCCGCAGTATTGGCCAGCAGGAAACGCAGCGTATTGCGAATGCGGCGATAACTCTCCACGACGCGCTTGAGGATGTCGTCCGACATCGACATTTCGCCGGTGTAGTCGGTGGCCCCCACCCACAGACGCAGGATTTCGGCGCCGAAGCTGTTCGAAATCTTGCTCGGCGCAAACCCGTTTCGCTGCGACTTGGACATTTTCCTGCCCTGGCCGTCGACCGTGAAGCCGTGGGTGAGCAGGGCCTGGTAGGGCGCGCGGCCGTTGAGCGCACACGACACCAGCAAGGATGAATGGAACCAGCCGCGATGCTGGTCCGAGCCTTCCAGATACAGGGCCGCCTGCGCGGGCTTGCCGTCGGTATCGGGTTGAGCAAGCGATGGTGTGGTGCCCATCACGGTGGCGAAGGTGGCGCCGGAATCCAACCACACATCGAGCGTATCGCGACTTTTTTCATAGTTTGCCGCGTCCACCCCCAGCATTTCGTCCGCAGTGATGCGCTGCCAGACTTCGATGCCTTCCTGTTCCACGCGGGCAGCCACCAGCTGCAACAACTCCAGCGTGCGCGGATGCGGCTCCTGCGTTTCCTTGTGCAAAAAGAGCGGGATCGGCGTACCCCAGTTGCGTTGCCGCGAGATGCACCAGTCGGGCCGGTTGGCGATCATGCCGTACAAGCGCTGCTGGCCCCACTCGGGATAGAAATGCGTTGCGTTGATGGCGGCCAGCGCCAGCTCGCGCAAGGTCTTGTCTTCGCCCTTGGCTTTCAGGTCCATGCCAATGAACCATTGCGAGGTGGCCCGGTACACGGTGGGGGTCTTGTGACGCCAGCAGTGCGGATACGAATGGGTGAGAGGTGACGTATGAAACAGGGCGCCTGCCGCTTCGATGGCCTTGACGATTTCCGGTTGCGCCTTCCAGAGATTCATGCCGCCGAACAAGGGCAGGCTCGCCGCGTATTGCCCATTCCCCATGACCGGATTGAGGATGTCCTCGTTCTTCATTCCATAGCGCTTGCAGGAATTGAAGTCGTCGATGCCGTAGGCGGGTGACGAATGGACGATGCCGGTACCCGTATCAAGCGTCACGTAATCGCCGAGGAACACAGGCGAGGCGCGGTCGTAGAACGGGTGACGGAATTCGATCCGCTCCAGTGCCTGCCCCTTGGCGGTGGCAAGCACCTTGCCCTCGAGACCATAGGTTTTCAGGCATGCCTCGACGCGTGTGCTTGCCAGCACCAGCCGGCCGCGGGCTGTGTCAACCAGCGCATAGTCGAAGTCGGGATGCATATTGAGCGCCTGGTTGGCGGGAATGGTCCAGGGCGTGGTGGTCCAGATCACCGCGTAAGCGGGGCCGTCCGGCAGCTTTGCCAGGCCGAAGGCCTTGGCAAGCGCATCGCGCGCGCCTTCGGCGATGGCGAAGCCGACGTCGATCGTTGTGGAAGTCTTGTCCTCGTATTCGACCTCCGCTTCGGCCAGCGCCGACTGGCAATCGAAGCACCAGTTGACCGGCTTCAGGCCACGGTACACATAGCCGCGCTCGAATAGTCTGCCCAGCAAGCGGATCTCAGCCGCCTCGGTGGCAAAGTCCATGGTCTTGTACGGATGGTGCCAGTCACCCAAGATGCCGAGGCGTTCGAAGTCGACCTTTTGCAATTCGATCTGCGATTCGGCGTGCGTGCGCGCCAGCGCCATCAGCTTTTCCGTCGGCAGGTTCTTGCCGTGCTGCTTTTCGACGTAGATCTCGATCGGCATGCCGTGGCAATCCCAGCCGGGCACGTAGACGGCGTCGAAGCCCGCCATCTGCCGGGATTTGACGACGATATCCTTCAGGATCTTGTTGACGCCGTGGCCGAGATGGATGGCATCGTTGGCATAGGGCGGACCGTCGTGCAGGATGAATTTCGGCCGGCCCTGGGAGGCGGCGCGGATTTTTTCGTACAGCTTTTGCTGTTGCCACTGCGCCACCCAAAGGGGCTCGCGCCTGGCGAGATCGCCGCGCATCGGGAACGGCGTATCGGGGAGATTCAGCGTGCTCTTGTAGTCAGTCGTCTTCGTGTCCATTTTTCATCCGCGCCAGTATTGTCCGGGCCCGGTCGGCATCGTCGTGCATTTGCACGGTGAGCGCGTCCAGCCCCGCAAA
>CAZCKI010000318.1:0-4463 GCA_964498815.1 uncultured Burkholderiales bacterium | reverse complement strand
CACCAACATCGTCAAGGTGGTCGGCTGCTTCATCATCTTTTTCTACGACGCCTTACCGCTGACCGGCAACGGCGAATTCTGGCTCATTTTCATCGGCTTCATGGTGGTCGGTATCGGCGCCGCCACCTACTCGCCGGCCAAGTACGGCATCCTCACCGAGCTGTTGCCGCCCTCGCAACTGGTGAAAGGCAACGGCTGGATCGAGGGTCTCACCATCGCCTCGATCATTTTCGGCACGGTGCTCGGCGGGCAGCTGGTGAGCCCCAAGGTGTCGCACTTTCTGCTTTCCTTCGACGTGCCTTACATCGATACCGGCATCGACACGGCCTCGGAGGCGGCGATCCTGGTGATATCGATGCTGTACGTGATTGCGGCGATCTTCAACCTGAGCGTGCCGGATACGGGTGCTCGCTATCCGAAGCAGGAACGCAGCCCGTGGCGGCTGATCGCCATCTTCTGGCAAAACGTCGCCATCCTGTGGAAGGACAAGCTGGGACAGATTTCGCTCGCCGTCACGACTTTGTTCTGGGGTGCGGCCGCCTGCCTGCAACTGATGGTGATCGACTGGGGCCAGCAACAATTGAACCTGCGCCTCGACCAGACCGCGCTATTGCAGGGCGTCACCGGTGTCGGCACCATCATCGGCGCGGTGGTCGCCGCCCGCTTTATCGTGCTGAAGCGCTCGCTCAGCGTGCTGCCCTGCGGCATCGCCATGGGCGTCATCGTCATGTTGATGCCGCTGGCCCACTCGGTGCCGGTGGTGGTGGTGATGCTGATGCTGGCGGGCGGCATGGGCGGCTTTTTCGTGGTGCCGATGAACGCGCTGCTGCAGCATCGCGGCCACGTGCTGATGTCGGCCGGCCACTCGATCGCGGTGCAAAACTTCAATGAGCAGTTGAACATCCTGGTGATGCTGGCGATGTATTCGCTGCTCTTGTCGCTGAAGTTGCCGATCAACGGCATCCTGCTGCTGTTCGGCGGCATCGTCGCCGTGCTGATGATCCTGATCATGCGCTGGAACCGCGCCAACCACGCCGCCGATCCCAGACTCAACCAGATCATCGGTATCGAAAAAGGCGAGTCGGCCACGCAGTTCGTGCAGCGGCCGCATTTCTAATTATTCGCGGGTCCGTGAAAAAAAGAGGTCATCCTGAGCGAAGCGAAGGTCCTCATCCAATTGAGCCGAGATGCCGTTTGAATGGATGAGATCCTTCGCTACGCTCAGGATGACATCTCAATAGCAGACTACATCAACACCGGCCGATCCGGCTGCTCGTTGGCGTGCTCACCCTTGCTGGGATAGTAAAAAGCCAATTCGGCGCTGATCTTTTGCACGCCGGTGACGCTGCCGGCCTGGAAATCGCCCTTGCGGTAATGCAGCTCGATTTCGCGGCAGATGGCGCGCCAGCGCTCATCGCCGACGTGGCGGTGGATACCGCGATCGGCGACGATCTCGACCTTGCGATCGGCCAACAGCACATAGATCAGTACGCCGTTGTTCTCTTCGCTGTCCCATACGCGCAGACCGGAGAACACATCAATGGCGCGCTGGCGCGCACCGACGCCGTGCCATAGCTGCATGAGGTGCAGCTCGGCTTCGACCACGAATCGCACCTGGCCGCGATGGATCGTTTCGCCCGTGGCTACCGCGAGTTCGATCGCGTCGAGCACTGCCGCCGGAAAGGTGCGCCGGACTTGCAGCGGTGACATCCACAGGTGTCGAAATATCCGTTTCAGCATGGTCGGCTATTCCTAGTAGTCGCCGGAAGCGCCGCCGCCGTCGAAGCCGCCACCGCCGCCGCTAAAGCTGTCCGAGGACCCGCCGCCGCCGGAGAAGCCGCCGCCACCGCCGCCGAATCCACCCCAGCCACCACCTCCGCCGCCGCGACCGCCCCGGCTACCCAAGCCGGTCGCCAGCGCCAGGATGAAGAATACGATGCCCAGGAATCCGGCAAACAGCGGCTCCATACCGATCAACCCGGCCGCGCCGCCGATGACGCCGCCGGTGGTGGCCGATCCCACAAAACGTCCCATCAGCATCCGCAGTAACGGCGCCGCCACGACTGCGGCAATGATCGCAAAAACGAAGAACTGTCCGTAGTCGACCTGGTCGCCGCGCACCGCCCTCGCCTTGCGCTTCGGCTCGGGAAGCGATTCGCCTTCGATCAGGGCTATCATCTTGTCGATCCCGGCGTTGATGCCGGCGGCGTAATCCCCGCCGCGAAACTTGGGGGCGATGTATTCGCTGATGATGCGTTTGCTCATCGCGTCGGTCAGCACACCCTGGATACCGGGGCCGGTCAGGATCTGGATCTTGCGGTCGGTCTTGGCGACCACCAGCAGGACACCGTCGTCAACCCCCTTGCGGCCGAGCTTCCAGGCCTCGGCCACGCGCAGGCTGTAATCGAAGATGGTTTCGGGCTGGGTGCTGCCGACCAGCAGCACGGCAATCTGCGCGCCTTTCTTCGCCTCGAATTCGGCCAGTCGCGTTTCGATGCGGGCGGCGTCGGCCGCGGACAACGTGCCGGTGAGGTCGGTGAGGCGGTGTTTGACCGGCGGCACCGCCAGCAAATCGCCTTCTGCGGCCAGTACAGCGGAACTAAACAACCAAGCGATCGCCAGCAAAAAAAGCGCTGCCCTGCCCCCGCGAAGGCGGGGGCCCAATTTCCGCTGATCAACCTGGGTCCCCGCCTTCGCGGGGACAGGGGTTTTCATTTATTTCCTGATCAGGACTTACTTGGTCGGTGCCGGAGCGGGCGCCGGCGCCGCAGCAGCCGGGGCCGCCGCCGGGGCCGGCTTGGCGCCGAAATCGACCTTGGGCGCGACCGAGATCGCCTTCTCGTTTTCCACCGTGAATTGCGGTTTGATCGCGTAGCTGAACATCATCGCGGTCAGGTTGGTGGGAAACTGGCGGGTCAGCACGTTGTACGACTCGACCGAGTCGGTGAAGCGCTTGCGCGCGACCGTGATGCGGTTCTCGGTGCCTTCCAGCTGCGATTGCAACTCGCGGAAGTTGGCGTCCGACTTCAATTGCGGATAGCTTTCGGCCACCACCATCAGGCGCGACAGGGCGCTCGACAACTGGCCCTGCGCCTGTTGGAAACTTTGCATGGCGGCGGGGCTGTTGATGACGTCGGCGCCGAGCTTTACCTGGCCGACCTTGGAACGGGCTTCGGTAACGCCGATCAGCACGTCCTTTTCCTGCTGGGCGTAGCCCTGCACGGTCGCGACCAGGTTGGGGATCAAATCGGAGCGGCGCTGGTACTGGTTGATGACTTCCGCCCAGGCCTTCTTGACGGCCTCATCCTTGGTCTGGAAATCGTTGTAACCACAGCCGGACAGGGTCAATGCCGCCGTCAGCGCAAAAAATGCAAGCAAGGTACGCATACTGGTTCCCTTATATGAATGAGTTAGCGGCGCGAGAGTACCGCATTTCGCAAGATGATGCCGAAATGGCGGATTACAAGCCCGCCTGGGCGAACCATCACTGGACGGCTAGAATGACCGCAGTCCGCAAGCGCCCATTCTCGCCACATCGACGCCATTATGAACCCGGAACAACCTGCCCCGCAGGGCAAAGCAGCCACGCCCCTGGAAGGGGTCGGTATCGTCGCACTCTGTTTCGGCTGGTTCATCGTATCGTCGCTATCCACGATGTTGGGCGGATATCGATCGAGCCAATTTTCGAACGCCTCATTTGCCGGCCTGGTCGTATTCGAACTGCTGCTCGGATCAATCGCGCTATACATCCTCCATGTGCGCGGCCATCGCCTTGCCGACCTGCTGCCGACACCGACCTGGCGCGGTTGCGTGATCGGGATTTTCCTCTACATTGCCGCAAGCGCGCTCGGCTGGTTGGCATTTGTCGCCTTCGATTCGGCTGCGGGACGAGAGCCGCTCGAGCAATTGATGCCGGCGGTTGCGTTCAATGTCCCATTGGTCGTCGTAATGGCAATGGTCAACGGCGCTTATGAAGAGACGTTTCTGCTGGGCTATTTATTGCGGGGTTTCCGCAATCACGGCAGATCGTTTGCGCTGAGCCTGAGCTTGCTGGTAAGGGTGTCGTACCACCTTTATCAGGGACCGGTCGGTGCGACAGCGGTTCTCGCCATGGGATTCGTGCTCAGTCTCTACTACCTGCGAACGAGTGTGCTATGGCCGGTCGTGTTCGCACATACGCTCGCCGACATCATTCCGTTTTCCTGATCTTGCAGGGCATGCGGCATGGCCCACCGGGAATCAGGCGCCGGCAATCACGCTTCGCGCGAATTGCAAGTCTTCCCAGGCCTTCAATTTATCCGGAAGGTTGCGCAGCAAATAGGCCGGGTGATAGGTCGCCACCACCGGAATACCGCGGTACTCGTGCTTTTTGCCGCGCAGCGAAGCCATGCTGGCTTCCGACCCGGTGAGGCGGATGGCGGCGGTCTTGCCCAGCGCCACGATCAGCTTGGGCTGGATCAGAT
>CAZCKI010000317.1:2022-4467 GCA_964498815.1 uncultured Burkholderiales bacterium | reverse complement strand
GCGTGTAGTTGCGGCCGTTGCGGGTCAGCGGCACGTGGATGGAATCGCGCGTGGTGCCGGGTTCGTCGAAGGCGATCACGCGCTCTTCGCCCAGCAGCCGGTTCACCAGCGTCGATTTGCCGACATTGGGGCGCCCGACGATGGCGACACGCGGCGTGTCTTCGTCCTGCTCTTCCTCGACGGTCGGCAGACGTTCCAGCAGGTCCTCGATCATCTGCCGCACGCCCTCGCCGTGGGCGGCGGAAATCGCCACCGGCGCGCCGAGGCTCAATTCATGGAATTCGGCCGTGACTACGTCCTCATTCATGCCTTCGGCCTTGTTGACCGCTAAGACGGTAGGCACGTTGGTCGCGGACTTGCGCAGGCGCTCGGCGATGATGCGATCCTGCGGGGTCAACCCCTGCCTGCCGTCGACGACGAAGATGACCGCATCGGCCTCCGCAATGGCCTGGATGGTCTGCTTGGCCATTTCGTGCAGGATGCCCTCGGTCACCACCGGTTCGAAGCCGCCGGTATCGACCACCAGGAACGGTTTGGACGCACCGCGGCCGTGACCGTAGTGGCGGTCGCGGGTGAGGCCCGGCAGGTCGTGGACGATGGCGTCGCGCGTCTTGGTCAGCCGGTTGAACAGCATGGACTTGCCGACGTTGGGACGGCCGACGATGACGATGGTGGGTTTCACGGTGTCGGCTTATGTAATGGCACCGCGCCGCAGCGCGGTGCTAAAGCTTATTTCAATGCGATGGCAAACACGCCGCCGCGCTCGGTCTGGGCGATGGCGCGATCGGCGCTGGCGAGCAAGGTGACGATACGGCTGCCGTCGGTGGCGACGCGGCCGATCATGTCGCCGTTGTCCGTAGCCAGCACGTGCACCAGGCCTTTGCTGTCGCCGACCACCACCCTGCCCTTGAGAATCATCGGCGCACCCGGTTCCTGCGGCGCGAGCTTGTCCTGCTTCCAGACGGTCGAGCCGGTGGTCTTGTCGAGCGCATAAATTGCGCCGCCGCTTTCGGTCACGTACAGATTCTTTTCATCGACCGCGACGCCGTCGGCGCTGGCGATTTCGCGCGACCACAGCACATTGCCCGACAGCGTTTCCAGGCAGCCGGTGCGACCCTGGTACACGGCGGCGCAGACGCGGCTGTTGTCGAGCACCGGCAAGCCGGACACGTCGGCGATACGTTCGAGTTCGGTAGCACCGCGCGGTTGCGACAGCGACGCTTCCCAGACCGGTTTGCCCGTTTCGACTTCGATGGCGACCATCTTGCCGCCGGGATAGCCCGCGTACAGGGTGCCGCGATTGACGACCACGCCGGCGTTGGTGCGCAGCGTCAGCGTCGGCGCGGCGCGCTGGAACACCCAGCGGCGCTTGCCGTCGGCGCGATTCAGCGCAACGATACGACCGTCCGCCGTGCGGATGATGACGCTGCCGGTCGCCACCGTGGGCGGCGCCAGCACCTCGCCACCGACGGTGGCCTGCCAGAGCGAGCGGCCGGCGGCATCGAAGGCGAGGATTTCGCCCTTGACGCTGGACACGGCAACAAAATTGTCGGCAGCGCCCACGCCGCCGCCGATGCGCGCACGCGCATCGATGCGGATCACGGCATGGCCGCCATCTTCGGCGAGTGCCGCGATAGTGCCGTCGTAGGAGGCTGCATACACAAGCTTATCGTTGACCGAAGGCACGAACAAATAGCCCGCCGATTTACCTACGCTGGCCGACCAGGCGAGCGAGGCGTCGTTGCGTGTCAGCGCCGGCAGCGGCGGCAAAGATTTGCCGACCCACGGAAGCCAACTGAAATAGCTGCAAGCCGAAAGGCCAAGCGACAGCGCAGCCGCCAGAACCAACCGTACCACGCGGGTGAACGTCACTTGGCGGCTCCGTTCTTGCCGTCGTCAGCTTTGGCGGTGTCATCCTTCTTGGCGACGATGGCGCCGCCGTACGCGTCGAGCTTGGCCTGGCTGATGCTTTTCAGCGCGCTGCGTGTCTGCGCCTTGTCGACCGCAACCTGGTAGGCCGCGCGCGCTTCGTCGGTACGGCCCTGCACGGCGTAAATGTCGCCCTTGAGGTCCGCCGCCACCGAGGCAAAGCCTTCCTCGCCGATATCGCCGAGCTGCTTCAGTGCGTCGTCGTATTTCTTGCCTTCCAGCAACACCGAGGCCAGGCGCAGGCGGGCGAGGTTCTTGTACAGGTCGCGGCCGTTGGCGATCACCCAGCGCAAATGCGTTTCCGCCGCAGCCCAATCCTTGACTTCGGCCGCATTGCGGGCGGCCAGCAATTGGCCTTCGGTGGCAAAAAAGCTGCCGGGATACTGCTCGGCAAGCGTGCTTGCCACGGCGGACAGTTTCTTGCTGTCCTTGCTGGCAGCGGCTTCCTGGGCCGTCTTTTGCACGCTGGCGAACAGCGCCTCGGCCTGCTCGCTTTGCGTTTTTTGATAGTAGCGA
>CAZCKI010000317.1:0-2012 GCA_964498815.1 uncultured Burkholderiales bacterium | reverse complement strand
CTGCATGCCGAATACCACCATCACGAAGGCGCCGATGCCGAGCTGGACCCATAGGCCCCACTTGTCCCACCAGTCCTTCAGTGCGTCAATTCGTTCCTGCTCTTCCAAATCGTAAGTTGACATCTTCTACCAGTCCGTTTATTCAAAATTGAGTTGCGGTGTCAGGAAGCGACATCGCTCTCGCGGTGCGCATCCCACAGGCGATGCACCGCTTCATCGAGGGTCATGAGGGATTGCGAGCCGTCGACGCGCAGCGACTTTACGCTCATTTTGCCCGCTGCCAGCTCTTCCGAGCCGAGAATGATAGCAAACCGGGCGCCGCTGGCATCGGCTTTCTTCATTTGCGACTTGAAACTGGCCACATTCGCCTCGCCCGAGCCATGCACCGCCGCCGACAAGCCGCGATCGCGCAATTGCTCGGCCAACTGCCAGGCGGCGTCGCGCTGGCCGTCGGCATAGACCAGGTAGGCATCCAGCAGCCCGGCGTCGGCGGGCGGATTTTCGTCGATCAGCATCATCACCCGCTCCACCCCCATGCCGAATCCGCACGATGGGGCCGGTTTGCCGCCCAATTCCGCGATCAAGCCGTCATAACGACCGCCGCCGGCAATGGTTAGTTCCCAATCCTTACCTTTGGCGATCCATTCGAACACGGTGCGATTGTAATAGTCGAAGCCGCGTACCAGGCGGGGATTGACCTGGTAAGGGATGCCGGCCAGATCCAGTAGCGCCGTCACGCCTTGGAAATGCTTCTTTTCGGCTTCACCGAGGTAATCGGCCAATTTGGGCGCCGCGTCCACCAGAGCCTGCATGGCCGGATTCTTGCTGTCCAGGGTGCGCAGGGGATTGGTGTGCAAGCGGCGCCTGGCGTCGTCATCGAGGCGGTTCAGATGGGCTTCGAAGTACGCCACCAAGGCGGCGCGGTGCGCTTTGCGTGCCTCGGCGTCGCCGATCGAATTGATTTCCAGCCGCACATCGCGAAATCCGAGGCGAGCCCACAGCCGCGCCAGCATGACGATTTGCTCGGCATCGACGTCGGGGCCGGCGAAACCCAGCGCTTCGACATCGAATTGATGAAACTGGCGTTGCCGGCCTTTTTGCGGCCGCTCGTGGCGAAACATCGGCCCCCAGGTCCACACCCGCTTGGGGCCGTCGTAGAGCAGATTGTGCTCGATGGTGGCCCGCACCAGTCCGGCGGTCGCTTCCGGGCGCAGGGTCAGGGGATCGCCATTCATGCCGTCGAGAAACGAGTACATCTCCTTTTCGACGATATCGGTCACCTCGCCGATCGAGCGCACAAACAGCGGCGTCGGTTCCACCACCGGCGTACGCATCAGGGCGTAGCCGTACTGCTCGAACACCTCGCGGGTCGTGTCTTCCAGGAATTGCCAGCGTGCGGCATCCTGCGGCAACAGATCGTTCATGCCGCGGACGGCCTGGATGGTTTTGCTCATACGGGAAATAGCGGCGCAAAAGAGTGCGCCGGAGGCGTAATTTTACAGGGAAGCGACGCCCGGAGCGAGTGCTATGGGGCTGCCCGGGCGCCTGGTCCTCAGGCGACCTGCTTGATGGGGATTTCCTTCTTGCGCGTCCTGGCGCCGCGTTCCGCCCCCGGCGCGTAATGACTCTTCACGTAATCGTCCACCAAGGCCTGGAATTCCTCGGCGATGCGCTCGCCTTTCAGCGTGACCGCTTTTTCACCGTCGATGTAGACCGGCGCGACCGGGCGCTCGCCCGAGCCCGGCAGCGATATGCCGATATCGGCGAGCTTCGACTCGCCCGGACCGTTGACGACACAACCCATCACCGCCACGTGCATGTCCTCGACGCCCGGAAATTGCGATTTCCACAGCGGCATTTGCTCGCGCAGGTAGGTCTGGATTTTCTCCGCCAGTTCCTGGAAATAGGTGCTGGTGGTGCGGCCGCAGCCGGGGCAGGCGGCGACCATGGGGGTGAAGGAGCGCAGGCCCATGGTTTGCAGGATTTCCTGAGCGACGATCACTTCGCGAGTG
>CAZCKI010000316.1:0-4468 GCA_964498815.1 uncultured Burkholderiales bacterium | reverse complement strand
GTCGCCCTGCTGCAGATCGACGATCTCGCGCTCGCTGGAGCCGCTGATCAGGATCATCGGGAAGCAATTGGTGGTGGCGTTGGAAAGTGCGGTCAGGCCGTTGAGGAACCCGGGGGCCGATACGGTGAGGCAAACGCCCGGCTTTTGGGTGAGGAATCCGGCGATGGCGGCGGCGTTGCCTGCGTTCTGTTCGTGCCGGAACGAAATCATGCGAAAGCCTTCGGCCTGCGCCATGCGCGTAAGGTCGGTGATCGGGATGCCGGGCAGGCCGTAAATGGTGTTGATGCCGTTCAATTTCAGGGCGTCCAGCACCAGGTGAAAGCCATCGGTGGTTTCGGTGGCTGCGACTGCACCGCTGATGGCGGGGGTTTCGTTGATACCCATAACTGTTCTCCTTGCGCGGATTTGCGCAGTAAACCGGCCGTAGGTTCGGATAGAGCGGGCCGGGCGGGACATTCGGCCTGTTTCAGGTAGCGAACGGCACTCTCGCGCTTTGTGTGTGCGACCATCATAAAAATGCCAAAATACGCGCGCCTTGATGCCCGTCAATCCACTCTGAAAGCTTGTCCCAAGTCATGACACTACTGACCAGCCATCCGCAACGCGACGCCATCCGCGCCCAGCTGTCGCGCAATATCGTGTTGCGCACGCTCAAGCCGCGCGCTTTCACCGAATTGGAAAAGCATCTGGTGATCGCGGAATACAAGAAAGCCGACCTGCTGCTGGGCCAGGGCGAGCACCACATGGAACAGTACTTCGTGCTGGAGGGTGTGCTGAAACGCGTGGTCTCCAACCAGGAAGGCAAGGAAATGATCCTGCGCTTCGCCAAGGAAGACGATATGGACACCAGCTACGCCGCCTGGCGCCTGCGCACGCCGGCGCCCTACGCGATCCGCGCCGTCACCAAGGCGCGCGTGGCGAAGCTACCGATGGAGGTCTGGGTGGAATTCCTCGAGCGCCACCCGACCATGAAGGCCGACTTCGAATACGAGGTCATGCACCTGATGTCGGAGGTGATGGCGCATACCATCACCCTGCATCTGCTCGACGCGCAAGGCCGCGTACAGCGCTTCCTGCGCAAGCACCCGGACCTGTACGAACGCGTGCCGATGAAGGAACTGGCCTCGCACCTCAACCTGTCGGCGGAAACGCTGTCGCGACTGAAGCAAAAGGGCAAAGTGCAGGCGATCCTGGCTCGCTAACCTTTCAACGCTGCGCTAGCGCAGCCAGCCGCGCAGCGCCTGCACCAGCAAAATCGCCGCCATCGTCCATAGCACCGCGCGAATGATCTTGCGCCAGGTGCCGGGCGGGATGCGCGATTGAAAGTAGCCACCGATGGTGACGCCGGCCAGCGCCGCGAACACGGTCGGCACCGCGAACAGCAGCACATCGGCCCCGTAGGCGCCGGCGCTGCCGAAGGTCGCCACTTGCGCGACCCGTCCGCCGAGAAAACAAAGATTCAGGATCTGCGTCATCGCCAGTGGGGCGAGACCCAGCGTGGTGAAATAAATCAATAGCGGCGGCAGCGCCACATTGACCGCACCCGCCAACAGGCCGCCCGTCAGGCCGAACGCCAGGCCGGCCGCCTGCGGGTGGCGGTTGACGATGGACCAGTCGAGCAGCTTGAAGGCATCCTGCTTCAGGTAGACGACGATGATGGCGGCCAGCAGCAGGCGCAACGGCTCCGCGGGTGCGATCAGGATCAAGCGGGTGCCGAGGAAGGTACCGACCACGACATAGATGGCGACCGGCCAGTACTGGCGCAGGCTGCTACCCCAGTTGCCACCGCGCAATATACTGATCAGGTTGACGAGGATATTGGGCAGCAGGGTCAGGACGACGGCGGTGCGCACGTCGGTGAACATCGCGACGACGGGCGTGGAAATCAGCGGAAAACCAAAACCGCTGACGCCGTGGGCGATGCCGGCAAACAGCGCCACGGCGCAGACTTCCCAGACCAGCGGCGAGGTGAGCGATAGATCCAAGTCCGGGCCTATGACGATCGATTCGGTGAAACTGCCCGGCGGGCGGGATGCCGGGACGGGTTTCGTCCCGGCATCCTTTCAATCTGTGGTCAACCTTCTCCGGCAATGCGCTTGCGGATGATGGGCCGCAGGACGAACAGCGCCAGCACCGCGGCGGTCAGGTCGAAAATCGCCGCGATATAGTAGGGCACCGAAAACGACCCGGCATAGGATGCCGCGACTGCAGCAGCACCCCAACCCGCCATGATCGACGCCATCCCCTTGGCCGTGTACAGAATGCCGTAGTTGCCGGAGGCGTTCTTCGGTCCGAACACGTCTCCCGTGATCGCCGAGAACAGGGCATAGATTTCACCCCAGGCGAGGAACACAAAGGGCATCAGGATTAGGAAGGCAAGCGGGCTACCCATGATTTGCGTCATCATGAAAATGAGCACGCCTTCCAGGGCAAACGCGAACGCCATCGTGTACTCGCGACCGAAGCGGTCCGACACGGCGCCCCACATGATGCGCGCGAAGGCATTGGCGACGCCGGCGATGGTCGCGGTCAGCGGGACAATGGCGATACCCATGAAGGTCGCATCGAACACATTGAGCGACTTGGCGATCTGCGACATATTGCCGGTCGTCATCAAGCCGCCGGTGCCGACCATCAGGAACATGGCGTACATGATGTAAAACTCTTTCTGCGTCATCATTTGGCCGGCGGTAAATTCCTTGCGCGTTTGCACCACCGCCTTCGGCTGCACCCAATCCTTGGGCAGCCAGCCCTTGGGCGGATGGCTCAGGATCAGCGCCATGGCGATGGCGACGATACCCTGGCCGATGCCCCAGGCGGTCATGGCGCCGGACCAGCCCATGGATTCGATGGTCTTGCTGATCGGGATCAGCGTCAGCGCCGAACCGCCGCCGAAGCCCGCTGCCGTCAGGCCAGCCGCCAGGCCGCGCTTGTCCGGGAACCATTTGACGGCGTTGGCCACGGTCGCGATATAGATGATGCCGCAACCGGTTCCGGCCAGCACACCATAGTAGATGTACAGGTGAAAGACCGAGGTGGCGAACATGCCGCCCAGCACCCAGCCGAGCAGCACCAGCACGGCACCGACCAGCATCAGGTTGCGGATGCCGAACTTGTCGATGAAGTAGCCGGCCACCGGCACCGGCCATGTCTCGAACAGGATGAACAGGGTGTAGATCAGCGCAATGTCGGCATACGGCACCGAGGCGAATTGCGCCTTCAAGCCCGGCGTGAACAGTGTAAATGCGTATTGAAAATTGGAAATAACGACCATCGCCATGACACCGGCCGCCAACTGGATCCATCGGTTGCCGGCAATCGGGCCCAGCGTTTGTTTCGCAAGGTCAACCTGAGCGGTACTTTCGTTCGACATTTTGTCTCCTCCATCAAGTAATTATTCTCATCGATTCAGCGCACTCATGCCGCGCTGCATCGTCGAGGTGAGAGAGCGTCTGCGCGCTCTTCCGCCAATTTTACGCCGCCGCCCGTGAAACGCAGGTGGCTCGTTTTTTACCGGCTGATGTTTCGTCAAACCGCCATGGCTCGCCATGACGTGGATCAGTTTTGTTGCGGGAATAAGCGACGCAGCGGGCTTGTACCCACGGCACCCGGTTGAATCATATTGCCTTCACGCCTCATCCGCCACCTTGCGCTGCAACGTGGCCTTTGCCGCCAGCATTTTGCCGGCGCCCAGCACCAGTGCCGCCCCGGCCAGGCCGGCGAGGTATCCAAACCATTCCGGGAACTGTCCGGTAAAGGCTTTCAAGATTTCCTCGTCCCAGGTCATTTCACCTGCCACCCAGCCGATCAACGCCGCGCCGATGCTGATGACAATCGGATAGCGCTCCATCACGGTAATCAGCAGGGTGCTGGCATAAATAATCAACGGAATGCTGATGGCGAGACCGATAATGACCAGCGCGGGGTCGCTATTGGCGGCGCCGGCGACGGCGATGACGTTGTCGAGGCTCATGATGAGGTCGGCCACCAGAATGGTCTTGATCGCCGCCAGCAGCGTGCCGTGCGATTTGACGCCGTCTTCGCTTTGTTCCTCGTCCCCGGCCAGCAACTGTATGCCGATCCAGACCAGCAAGGCGGAACCCACCAGCTTGAGCCAGGGCAGTTTGAGCATCTCCACCGCGAACAGCGTCAACGCCACGCGCATGACGATGGCGGCACCGCTGCCCCAGAAGACTGCCTGTTTCTGCTGCTTGTCCGGCAGCGACCTGGCCGCCAGCGCGATCACCACGGCGTTGTCACCGGACAGGACGATATTGACCCAGATGATCTTGAGCAATGCGGTCCAGAAAACGAGATCTAGGGGATTCATCCGGTTCGCTCTTGATTATGATGCGCAGCTATTGCCTAAAAGATAAAATGATACTGCAAGCTGCGAATCGAGATGGGCACTGATCGTCGACTCGCACACGGACCGGACATGCACACACTATCGAAGTCGTTGGTGATG
>CAZCKI010000315.1:0-4474 GCA_964498815.1 uncultured Burkholderiales bacterium | reverse complement strand
CATTAATGGCGCGCGACAGCGTTTCGCACAGCAGCGTCTTGCCGGACCCGGTCGGCCCCACCAGCAGCACATTGCTCTTGGCGAGCTCAATCGGGTTGTCGCGCTGCTGGCCGAGCTTGCGGTAGTGCGAGTACACGACCACCGCCAGCACTTTCTTCGCCTCCTCCTGGCCGATGACGTGCTGATCGAGGTAGCGCACGATGCTGCTCGGCGTGAGCTTGACTTTGGCGGGAGCGGGCTTGGCGTCGGTCATGACTGGCCTTGGTGAAATGGGTGAGCGCGGGTGTCGATCACACGCGCATGGCCGCGGCAATGCGGGCGTATTCGGCAATGATACGCGCGCTGATCTCCGGGTCGGGTTCCATGCGCGTATCGCCCTTGTCGTAGCTGCCGCCGAGCAGGATGCCGTCCTTGCGCGGGAACATGTACAGAAGCCCGGGGCCGCCGCCGTGCATGCAGTAATCGACGCGTTCGTCCGGCGGCATGAACACCAGTTGCCCGCGCACAGGGGTGAGCTCCTCGTCGCCGAACAGGGTCTTGGCGCCGAGGCCGGTGCAATTGAACAGCAACGGCTCGGCGAGGCTTGCGAGTTCGGCGCGGTCGCGGATTTCGCGGACGACGATGTTGCCGCCCGCCACCAGGAAATCGTTGAGCAAACGCGGCAGGAAAATGGCCGGCTCGATCAGCAGGGTGAGGTGAGTCAGCACGTGCGAGGTGGGAAACGGATGCTGGTTCGGCGCGAGTTCGGCAATACCGGGGAACAGGCGCGGCCAGTTGTGCAGGTAGTAGTAATCGTCGGCGCCGACGGGACGGTTGCGCAAGTAGTAGTTTTCGATCCAGCTGACGCCGTAGCCCGCACCGACCTGTGCCGCGAACACGTCGTGCGAGATCTTCACCGCCTGGTCGAGCTGCGCATCGAATTGCGGCGTGGTGCCGTCGTGGCCGAACACGCTGGTCGGCGCCCAGAAGCCGCCGGCAACGTTGGAGGTGGTGTTGGGCGGCAGGTCGCGGGCGTAGATGGTGACCTTCCAACCGCGCTGCTGCAACAGGCGCGCGGTGGTGAGGCCCATCACCCCGCAGCCGAGCACGGCGGCACGCCGGTCGGCGAGGTCCGGCACTTCGTTGACGGCGAGCGTCGACGACCCCCACGACAAGGTGATGCCGGCGCCGCCGTGGCCGTAATTGTGGATGACGGTTTTGCTGTCGAGCCGCTCGCCGCGCACCACGAAGCCGGAGGTGCGAAACGGCCGCAGGCCGACGCGGCTGAAGGCGACACCGGCGGCATCGACGCGCGGACGGGCGAACGGCCGCGACGACAGGGGCCGACTATAGCCCGGCGGCGGCGCGGTGACGCAGCCCGCCAGCAGCGAGGTGGCGGCCAACGCGCCGGTTTGGCGCAAAAACACGCGGCGGCCCCGATCCGGGCTTGCCGTTACAAATGGAAATGGCTGGGAAGTGGATTTCATGCGAGGATTTGGTGTGGTTTGCACTAAGAGCGCCTAACACAATGAAATACGAGATGCGTTGCGGTCAGAACGCGATGGCTGCAAGGCGCAGGGCTAGCGGGGGTTGTACACCCCCGCTAGCCCTGCAACGCCGCAGAGGCGCGTCCTGACCGCAACCCGAAGGGACGTCGGCGTTTGGGGCGCATCGCGGCGTTGCGAGCCCTTGCAAGGGATGACCCTTGCTGCGGTCTCGCGCCTTGCGCTGCACCCCAAACGCCTTAGTCGCACTCGCATTTCATTATGTTAGGCGCTCTAAGCATGATAGGCGAGACCGGCTTCCGTGCGCGAAATGTGAATTGCGGCATATTCTGCCGGAGGGAACCGTGAAACAATGATTGCCCCGCGCCGGCACCTGGCCTGAGCCGCATGCGCTGGTTGCTCGTACAATAGGCCCCATAGAATTGTGAGCCATCGAATCATGACCAACACCGACATGAATTTTACCGAAGCCACCGCCAACGACCCGGCCGTGGTGATGCCGTTCCGGCCCACCGTCAGCCGTTACTACGATACCGGTGTGGCCGCGGCGTTTTTCGAGCGTTCCGGGCAGGAGGAGAAAATCGCCGCCGGCACGGTGCTGTTCGTCGAAAACGAGAAATCGAGCAAGCAGGGAATTCTCACCCAGCCGATCAGCACGGCGCTGTTCAAGAAATCGCTGTCGGACGGCTTGTTCAGCAAGGCCAATGCGCATCGCATGTATTTCCTCGCCGATGGCGAGGTGGAACTGACGGTAGGCGACAAGCCGATCGACATCATCAAGGCCGGTGGCGTATTCGGTGAAATGGCGGTAATCAGCGAACTGCCCGGCATGGAAACACCGGCGGTGCGTAGCGCCACCGCCACCGCGCAGACCGAATGCAAAGCCTGGTCGATGGACGTGGCGCAGGTCGAAAAAGGCCTGACGAAGACCCCCGAATTTGCGCTGATGCTGATGAGCGTGATGTTCGAGCGCCTGCGTTTTCTGGCCTCCCGCATGGCCTCGCGCGCCGGCGAAGGCGAGCACGTCACCAAGAAGGCCGAGCCGGTGTTCGATGCGGCCACTGTCGATATGCTGCAGGACAAACTGGAACGCGCCGCCATCGTGCGTTTTTCCGAAGGCGCCAAGATCATGCGCGAAGGCCAGCCCGGCACCAGCATGTACATCGTAATCGAAGGCCGCGTCACGGTCGGCATCAACAAGCAGATCGTCGAGAAGCTCTCCCCCGGCGGCGTGTTCGGCGAAATGGCGCTGGTCGATCAGTCGCCGCGCGTGGCCACCGCCGTGGCGCGCACCGATTGCGCGCTGCTGTCGATCAATCGCGGCACGCTGATCTCGATGGTGAAATCGGACCCGGTGATCGGCATGTCGATGATGCGCGCCGTTGCGGAACGGGTGCGCTACATGAACTCCTTGTTCGCATAGTCCCGGCAACATGGACGACGATTTCGACTTTACCAAGCCGGCCGGGGCACCTGCACCGGCGGCGGCGCCGAAGCCGGCACCGGTAGCAACGCCCGCTCCCGCTCCCGCAGCGGTCGCGCCGTCGGCGCCTGCGGCACCGTCGAAGAGCAAGTTCTATAACGCCGCCATCGCGCAAAAACTATTCGCCGCCTTCGGTACCGCCGAGAAATTCGCGGCCGGCGGCGCCTTGTTCGTCGAACACGAGAAGGCCAACAAGGGCGGGCTCTTTTCCAAGGCGGTGGTGAACCGCATGTTCTTCCTCAACGCGGGCGATGTGGTGCTGTCGATGGGCGGCAAGATGCTCGACACCATCAAGCCCGGCGAGATTTTTGGCGAAATGGCGGTCATCACCGGCGGCACCCGCAGCGCCTCGGCCACCGCCAAGACCGACTGCGAGGCATTTTCGCTCGACGTAACGCAATTCCAAAAAGCCATCCAGCAGATGCCCGAATTCGCGCTGATGCTGATGAGCGTGATGTTCGATCGCCTGCGCCTGGTGGCGATGCGGCTCGCCGCGCGCAAGTCCGACCCGGGCCGCGACGCGGTGCGCGATGCCGAGGTATTCGACCAGGCAATGCTCGCGCAATTGCAGGACCAGATCGAGCAATCGACGGTGCTGCGCTTTCCGAACGGCAAGGCGATCATGCAGGAAGGCGAAGCCGGCGTGTATATGTACGTCGTGGTGAGCGGCCGCGTCACCATTTCCATCAAGGGCAACCCGGTGGAAGCGGTGGCGGTGGGCGGCACCTTCGGCGAAATGGCGCTGGTCGATCAATCGGCGCGCACCGCCAGCGCCCACGCTGCCGCCGACAGCGAGCTGTTGGTGATCAACCGCGCGGCGATGCTGAAACTGGTGAAGCAGCACCCGGAATTCGGCGTCACCCTGCTGCGCGCGGTGGCCAACCGCCTGCGGCACATGAATTCGCTGCTGGGATAGTTCTCGCGAATTGACCGCCCGCAATGTTTTGCCGGGCGTCCGGCACTACCATCTGAACCTCTAAAAAGAACATCGGCACGCCGATGGAGGAGATCGCATGGCAGTCAAATACCGCATCCTGATCCTGGGAGCGTCCTACGGCTCGTTGCTCGCCACCAAGCTGGCGCTGGCCGGCCACGACGCCACCATGGTGTGTCGGGCCGAAGAGGCGGCGCTTTTCAATGCCGAAGGCGCGCGCGTGCGCCTGCCGGTGAAAGGCCGCGAGGGCTTGCTGGAAATCGATTCGCGCTCCCTGCCGGGAAAGTTGTCCGCCGTTACGCCGGAACAGGCTTCACCGGCCGGCACGGATCTGGTGGTGCTGGGCATGCAGGAACCGCAATACGGCTCGCCCGGCGTGCGTGAGTTGCTCTCCGCCATCGCCGCCGCCAAATTGCCTTGCATGTCGATCATGAACATGCCACCGCTTCCCTACCTCGCGCGCATCCCGGGCGTATCGCTCGATGCCTGCCGCGCCTGCTATACCGAGCCCGCCGTCTGGGACGGTTTCGACCCGGCGTATATGACGCTCTGCAGCCCCGACCCGCAGGCCTT
>CAZCKI010000314.1:0-4481 GCA_964498815.1 uncultured Burkholderiales bacterium | reverse complement strand
GAAACGTTCGACCAGGGGCACGACATGGTGGTCGGGGCGCGCTCGCACGCCTCGCAAGCCGGCGCGCACCGCGCGGCGGCCAACGGTCTCTACAATCGCCTTGCGACCTGGATGGTCGGCCAGCGCGTCGAAGACCTGACCTCGGGTTTTCGCGTGGTCAACGCGAAAAAATTCCGCCGGTTCCTGTACCTGCTGCCGAACGGCTTTTCCTACCCGACCACCATCACCATGAGTTTTTTTCGCGCCGGCTACTCGGTCGCCTACGTGGCTATCGTGGCGCCCGAGCGGATCGGCAAGAGTCACATCCGGCTGATGCGCGACGGCGTGCGTTTCCTGCTGATCATTTTCAAGATCGGTACCCTGTACTCGCCGCTCAAGCTGTTCCTGCCGATCAGCCTGGCCTTCTTCGCCACCGGTCTCGCCTATTACCTGTATACCTACCTGACCATCCATCGCCTGACCAATATGACGGCGATACTGTTCATCACCGCCATCCAGATTTTCCTGATGGGCTTGATTTCCGAGCAGATCAGCACGCTCAACTACAAGGACAGCTCGAACGACCACCCCGGGGAAGGCAATGGCTAAGTCGTCCGGCCGCCCGTGGCACACCGCCGCCGGCGCCGGCCTGGGGCTGCCCCGGAAAGTCGCATGACGGGCGACACCGGCGCCATGCCGACGCTTTGGTGGAGCCGTTTGCGGATGATCAAGCCGCTGGCCGGCGTGCTGCTGCTGGCGGCCGTGCTGTGGTGGGCGCTACACCAGGATTTCCTGTTGGCAGGGGTCGGTTGGCGCGAATTTGCCGCGGCGGTCGCGATCAGCATCGTTATCGTCTGCCTCAATGCCGAAATCCTGATCGTGTCGCTGCGATCGCTGGACGTGGCGATCCCGCGCCGCGACGCGCTCTGGCTGACGGGTATCGGCGGACTCGGTAATTCCCTGGGTGGCCTGCCGATCGGCACCGGCGTCAAATTCGCCCTGCTGGTACGACGCTACGGCATGACGGTGCGCGCGGTGTTCTGGGTCTACATTTTTTACTCGGTGGTCAATGCGGTCTGGATGATGCTGTTCGGCGCCGTGCTGGCCGGACTGTCTGGGTCGGCGCCGCTGCGAATGTGGGCGGTGCTGATGTCGCTTCCCTTCGTGGTGCTGGCGCTATTGATCGCCTGCCTGCGCGGGAAAGCGGATGCCATGCCCTGGCTGCCCGTCACCGTGACGACTTTGGCGCGCTCGCCGCACTTTGTGCGCGGCGCCGCGACTTCCGCGCTCAATGTACTGATGATGCTCGCTTGTTTCGGCGTGCTGTTGTCGGCCCATGCCGATTTTCAACTCGCGGTCGGCGCCTTGCTGTCGGTGTGTATCGCCGTGCCGGTCGGTTTCCTGACCGGCCTGCCGTCGCTGGGGGGCATGCAGGAATTGCTGCTGGGCGCGGCCGGAACCTGGTTCGACCAATCGGTGGCGCACGGCGTGCAACTAGGCTTGCTGGCGCGCGCTGCGTCGCTGCTGGCGTCTTCGCTGGTACTGGTGCAGGCCTTGTTGCGCGGCGGACGCATGCCGGCCAGTCCATGAACATTGCCGAATTCTTGCGCGGCATCGACGCCAGACAGCGCCTGTTTGCCGCCTGCGCGGCCGTTGTGGCGCTGGCCATCGTTGCGGTGTACGCCTGTATCGCCTGGACACCGATCCTCAACGATGCCGGCGGCGACAGCGCGGTATATCTGCACACGGCCAAGTACTACTCGCCCTATTCGGCGCACGACGAGGTGGCGGCTTTTTTCGCCAGACAGAGCCAGTATCCGCCCGTCTATCCCTTGCTGCTGGCTGCGGTCGGTGGCGCGGAAAGCCTGCTGGTGGCGCATCTGCTCACCAGCAGCTTGTTGGTAGCCGCCATCGCGGCCATGTTCTGCTGGTTGCGACGCGAAGGGGTCGGTGCCTGGATCTCGCTTTGGTTCGCGGCCGCGCTGGCGCTGCTGCCGGGCATGAATACCCAGGCCATGTACCTTCTCAGCGAAGCCCCGTTCCTGCTGTTTTGCGCGCTGTCGCTATGGGCCATGGCCGGCCTGCAGCGCGAATCCTCTTGGCGCTGGGTCGCGTTCGGCGCGCTGGCGAGCGCGGGCGCGTACCTGACGCGCAGCGTGGGCATCGTGATGGTGTTGGTGTGGTTGGCGCAATTGCTGCTGTTGCGGCCGCGGAAATGGCTTACGGGTCTGTCGCTTTGCCTGTTGCCGATCGTGTTTTGGCGCCTGATTGCGCCACAGGAAAGCGCGAGCTATCTCGACATCATGCGCACCAAGCTGGGTGACGGCGGCTTCGCCAACCTGCCTTCGGTGCTGGCGCAACAGGTGACGGCGCTGTTGAACGGATGGCGCAGGAACCTGACCGGCGCCGGCAGCAATAATATCGGCGCCGACATCATCGGCCTGGCCTGCCTCGCTGCCTGGGGCGTTCGCGCCTATCGTCGCAAGGCCGACGCCCTGTTGGTCGCGGCCTACGTCGGCATCATCACCATCTGGCCGTTTCCCGCCGAAGGTGTGCGGCTGGTGCTGCCGCTGGTGCCGGTGTTGCTGGGCGAATTATGCATTTGCGCGGCCGCTTTGCCGGTGCCGCTGCCGAAGAGGTGGGCAAGCTTGCCGGCGCTCGCGGCCATCGCGCTGGCGGTAATTTCGGCGCTGCCGCAACTCATCGGCCTGATCGGACATTTCCGCGAAGAACTGCCCGCCGAGCTCGAAGCCTATCGGCGCTCGCCGTACTGGCAGGACGCCGCGCCCTACGACTATCGCCTGCTGCAGTTGCGGGTGCGCCGCCAGATCGACGCCAATCTGCAAGCCATCGGCGGCGCCACGACGCCGCAGGACTGCATCTATTCGGTCAAACCGTCGGTGATCGGTTTTCACGCACGCAGAATGAGCCGGGCGACGCCGTTGAATCTGCGCCTGGTCACAGTACCGGAGCAGGGCGGCTGTCGCTTCGTCTACATGCTGCCGTTCGCGACGCCCACCTATTCGGCGGCGCTCTATCCCCTGGAAGCCTGGCGCGAGCGCCTGGAGATCCTGCAGGCCAACAATATCGACTCGCAGGATGAAACCAGTCCTGTGATCGGCATTCTGGCGCGCGTCAAATCACCCTAGGGCGTCGCCCGCCGAAACGAACGGTTGCAGGCGGTCGACGATGATTCCGCTGGGCTGCGCGTCCGGCAGCGCGGGCACGGCGGCCGGGGAGGAGGAAAGCGACGCCACGAATTCCGCGACCACGGCCGGGTCGTAGTTGGCGATGACGACGTTTTGGTCGAGGCCCTCGTGGCGCTCGGTGGCCTTGCGCATCAGCAGGGTGGGCACGCCGAGGTACGACAATTCTTCCTGATTGCTGCCGCCGTCGGTGACGACGAATCGCGCGCCACGGATCAGGCGCAGGAAAGCGAGATAACCCATGCGCGGCCGCAAGTCGAATTGGCTGTGACGGTCGAGTCGTTCGAACAAGCCGAACGCAAGCAGTTTTTTGTGTGTCGCGGGGTGCAACACGAAGATAAGCCGATGCGATGCCGCCAGCAGGTCCAGCAGGTCGAGAATATGCAGCAGGCGCAGGCGGTGAAAGATGTTTTCGAAGCGGTGCAGCGACACCACGCCGTAGCCGGCCGGCGGCGCCAGCGGATCGGGGGCGGCGGTATGCGCGAGCGCAAAGCGCACGCAATCGAGCAGGGTGTTTTGCCCGCAATCGATCTTTTCCATGGAATAGGAGCGCAGGTTGTCGCGCGCCCACGCGTTTGGACAAAAGGCGATATCGGTCATGCGAAACACCGCCAGCCGGGTCAGCTCCTCCGGAAACGGATGAAACCAATTGAAGGAGCGCAGGCCGGACTCGACGTGGCCGACCTGGATGCCGCATATTTTGCCCAGCAGCGCTCCCAGCAAGGTGGAGAAGGTATCGCCGTGCACCAGCGCGATATTGCCCGCGCGCGGCCCTACACGCAGTTGCTTGCGAATCTTGAACAGGCGCCACAACACCAGGCAAAACCAGCCGCCCATCTGCACGATGCCGGTCACCTCGCGGCCGCTGTAGACGACTTCGGGCCGCGTGCGTATGCCGAATTCCTCGAGCAATTCGGCCATGGTGACCTCGTGCTGCCCGGTAAAAATCAGCTGGTAGGCGAGACCGCGCGTTTCCATTTCGCGCATCACCGGCGCCATCTTGATCAACTGCGCGCGCGTGCCGATGATGCAGGTGATCACGGTTGGTCCGGGACGAATTGCACCAGTTCGGCGAGGATCGGGTCGCGCCCCCTGCCTATCTGCGGATGCACGGTCCGGTACTGGTGCAACACCCGATAGCGCCGATTCAGGTCCTGCGCCGGGTAACCGGGCCGCACGTGCGAATGCGTATTCGACCAGTTGATGAACATATACGGGCAATCGAGCTTGCCTCCCTTGTTGAGGCGTTCCAGGTCGTAGCCGGTCACCGGGCGCGCGTAGCGCCGTGCGTAGTAC
>CAZCKI010000313.1:0-4499 GCA_964498815.1 uncultured Burkholderiales bacterium | reverse complement strand
TTCTTGAACATTTCCTCGAACTGCGGGATCACGAAAATCATGATGACCGCCGTCACGATGAAGGCCACCACCAAAATCGAAATCGGGTAGAACAAGGCTTTCTTGATCTTCGACTTGATGGCGAGGATTTTTTCCTTGTAGGTCGCCAGGCGATCGAGCAGGGAATCGAGAATACCGGCCTGTTCGCCGGCGCCCACCAGATTGCAGAACAGCGCGTCGAAGTACATGGGGTATTTCTTGAAAGCCTGGGCCAGACTGCTGCCGGTCTCCACCTCGGTCTTGATGTCGAGCAGCAGGCGCGTCACCGAAGCGTTGCTGTGGCCCTTGGCGACGATGTCGAAGGCCTGCAGCAGCGGCACGCCGGAACGCATCATGGTGGCGAGCTGGCGGGTGAAAAAGGTGATGTCCATATCGGTGATCCTCTTGCCGCCGCCGGCGCGCTGCCTCTTGACCTTGGGATTCTGGATCCCCTGCCGGCGCAAAGTGGCGGTGACGATGTTTTCGCCGGAGGCGCGCATCTCGCCCTTGACGATCTTGCCGGTCTTGTCCTTACCCTCCCATACGTAGGTATAGACCTTTACGTCTTTGACTTCTCTTGGTGATGTTCCCGCCGTAGCCATGGGCCACTCCTTGATAGCTGCTGCTAGCTATACCGTTTGGATTCGTTACTCATTGGTACAGCCTTCCACCTCTTCCAGCGAGGTCATTCCGGATTTTACTTTGCGCAGGCCCGACTGCCGCAGATCGGATACGCCTTCGCGCTTGGCCTGGTCGGCAATATCGATCGATGTGCCGTTTTGCATGATGATACGTTGCATTTCTTCCGAGATCGGCATCACCTGATAGATGCCGGCCCGCCCCTTATAGCCGCTATTCTTGCATATGTCACACCCGACCGGCCCGTAGGGCTGCCAGGTGCCGTCCAGATCTTCCTCCTTGAAGCCCGCCCGCAGCAGTGCTTCCTTGGGGATTTCCATCGGCCGCTTGCACGAGGAGCATAACCGGCGGGCCAGCCGTTGCGCTGTGATCAGGATCACACTGGTGGCGATGTTGAACGGCGCCACCCCCATGTTCATGAGACGGGTGAGCGTGGTCGGCGCATCGTTGGTGTGCAGCGTGGACAGCACCAGATGGCCGGTCTGTGCGGCCTTGATGGCGATTTCGCCGGTGTCGATGTCGCGGATTTCACCGACCATGATGATGTCCGGGTCCTGGCGCAGGAAGGATTTCAGGGCCGCGGCAAAGGTAAGGCCGGCTTTGTCGTTGACGTTGACCTGGTTGATGCCCGGCAAATTGATTTCACACGGGTCCTCGGCGGTCGAGATATTGATGCCGGGCTTGTTCAGGATATTGAGGCAGGTATACAGCGACACCGTTTTGCCCGAACCGGTCGGGCCGGTGACCAGCACCATGCCGTAGGGGCGGGTCACGGCGGCCAGCAGGGCCGCTTTTTGCTCGGGATCGTAACCCAGCGCCTCGATGCCGAGTGTCGCGCTGGAGGGATCGAGAATCCGCATACAAATCTTTTCGCCGAACAGCGTCGGCAGGGTCGAGACGCGAAAGTCGATGGCGCGAGTCGCCGACAGCCTGAGCTTCATGCGTCCGTCCTGCGGCACGCGCTTTTCGGAAATGTCCAGCCGTGAAATCACCTTGATGCGCGAGGCGATCTTTTCCTTGATCGCCAGCGGCGGCTGCGCCACGTCGGCGAGAATGCCATCGGTGCGATAGCGGATCCGGTAGAACTTTTCGTAAGGTTCGAAGTGGATGTCGGAGGCGCCGCCGTTGATGGCGTCAAGCAGCACCTTTTGCACGTACTTGACCACCGGCGCATCGTCGATTTCCTCGACCACGCCGCCGGAGGTGTCGGCGCCTTCCGCCACGCCGCCCTCGTCACCGAGGTCGATATTGTCGAGACTGGTGTCGTCGCCGATCATCTGGTCGAGCGCCTTGGCGCCGGACTCGCCGAATTTCTTCAGCAGGACCGCCAATTTGTCCTCTTCCACCACCACCGGTTCCACCGTCATGCCGGTGGCAAACTTGAGTTCCGAAAAGAGCTGCTCGTTGGTCGGGTCGGCGGTGGCGACGAACAGGCGGTTGCCGCGTTTTTGCAGCGGCAGCACACGTTTGCCTGCCACCAGCTTCGCGTCCATCAGGCCGGTGGCGAGTTGATCGGTATCGATCGCGTGCAAGTCGAGCAGGGGTACGCCGAAGGTGTTGGCCGCAAACGCAGCGACTTCGCGCGGCGTCAATTTCTTGGACGCGGCGAGCTGCTCGATGAAGGTTACGCCGGCTTTTTTGGCCTCCGCCTGGATGGCGTTGGCATCCGCCTGCACGAGCTTGTTCTGCTGCACCAAAGCACGGCAAAGGGGACTGAATGTGACGTCGGCGACGGCAGCCATGAATACAATCGTAGCAAAATCAGAAACTACATCATGCCTTTTCCGTAACTCATTGTAAAGGCAAGATTATTTACCTGAGAGCGCCGCCTCAACGGCCGCCGTCAACTCGGCCGAATCGGGCGCCACTTTGCTCGGAAAGCTGGCCACCTTCCGGCCGTCGCGGCCGATCACGAATTTGTGGAAATTCCACTTGGGCCGCTGGCCGGTGACTTTGAACAATTGCTCGTGCAGCGGATTGGCCTGGCCTTCGATCACGGAGGTCTTGGCGAACATGGGAAATTTCACCTTGTAAGTGCGCTCGCAAAAGTCCGCGACCTCGGCATTGCTGCCGGGCTCCTGCGCGCCGAAATCGTTGGCTGGGAAGCCGAGCACCACAAACCCTTGCTTGCCGTATTTATCCTGCAAGGCCTGCAAGCCTTCGTATTGCGGCGTGTAGCCGCAATAACTCGCCGTGTTGACCACCAGCACGACCTTGCCCGCGTATTGGCACAAATCCTGAGGAGCACCCTGCAAGCTGGTGAAGCGATGATCGAGCAGCGCAGGACATGCGGAGGCGGGTGTGGCGGCGGGGGTAGCAGCCGCAGTAGCGGCTGGGGCGGTCTGGACGGACATGGCAATTGCCAAGGCGAAAGCAATGCGCAACACGATGCGGTTCATGCGGTTCCTTTCGAGCAATAAATGCCTGCGGACCGCTGGCGCCTGCATTCCCGCGACCGGCCGCGCTAGAGCGACTGCTATAATTATCGGCTATTTCCAGAGAGAAATTCGCGAACTTTCGCACACTTGCCATGCCTCTTTACGTTGTCGGACTCAACCATCGGACCGCACCCATCGAGGTGCGGGAACGGGTCGCGTTCGCCAACGAGGCACAGCGCCCGGCGCTCGACGCGCTGCGACAACATACCGCCGCCGACGAAGTTGCCTTGCTATCGACTTGCAATCGCACGGAGATTTTTTTGCGCGGGTCCGACGAATCGGTGGTCTTGCGCGCCCGTCAGTGGCTGGCCGCTTCGCCCGGCGCGCATGGCTTCGACCTGGAGCCGCACCTCTACCAACTGCAGGATGCCGATGTGGCGCGCCATGCGTTTCGGGTGGCGAGCGGCCTCGATTCGATGATCCTCGGTGAACCGCAGATTCTCGGCCAGGTAAAACTGTCCGTGAAACTGGCCGGCGAGGCCGCGACCCTCGGCGGCCCGCTCGACCGGCTGTTCCAGGAAACTTTCAACGTTGCCAAGGAAGTGCGCGCCCATACCGCCATCGGCTCGACTTCGATCAGCATGGCGGCGGCCGCGTTGAAGCTCGCTCAGCAGTTGTTCGGCGACTTGTCCGAAACCAAACTCCTCTTGATCGGCGCGGGCGAAATGATCGAACTCGCCGCCATCCATTTCACATCCCGCTCGCCGAAGTCGGTGGTGGTCGCAAACCGCACGCTGGAACGCGGCCGCGAATTGGCGCAGCGCTTCAATGGCAGCGCCATCACCCTGCAACAGTTACCGGAGCGCATCCACGAATTCGACATCGTCATCAGTTCGACCGCGTCTACCCTGCCGATGATCGGCAAGGGCATGATCGAGCGTGCGCTGAAACTGCGCAAATACCGGCCGATGTTCATGGTCGACCTGGCGGTGCCGCGCGACATCGAGGCCGAGGTCGGCGACCTCGACGATGTGTTTCTCTATTCGCTCGACAGCCTCGGCCGCGTCATCGAACAAAACCTCGAGGCACGCGAAGCCGCGGTCGGCGCCGCCGAGGAGATCATCACCCGCCACACCGGCGTGTACATGCACTGGCTGTCGTCGCGGGTGACGGTGCCGATCATCCAGCAATTGCGCAGCAAGGCCGACCAGTATCGCCAGACCGAGCTGGAGCGCGCGCGCAAGTCGCTCGCCAAGGGCGACGATCCGACCAAGGTGATGGAGCAGTTGGCCAGCGGACTCGCCAACAAATTCCTGCACCATCCGCTGTCGGCGCTGCAGCGCGTCAGCGGCGCCGAGCGCGAGGCGCTCGCCGACGCGCTCGAAAAGCTGTATCCGGCCTCCGAAGAATGAAGCCGTCGATCGCCAACAAGCTCACCTCGCTGAGCGAGCGTCTGGTCGAACT
>CAZCKI010000312.1:0-4500 GCA_964498815.1 uncultured Burkholderiales bacterium | reverse complement strand
GCGGCGACCAGGAATGCGCCTGCGATGCGCTCATCATCCACCGCCACCCCGGCTCTCTCAAAACCTATACCGAAGCGCTCCTGAAAAGCCTGCCCGAAACCACTCGGCATCTTCCGCTGGTCTGCCGCTGGCCGGCCTTCCACCCCACCGTCGAAAGGATTTCCATGTTGAGACAACATCGCGACCTGCGTCGCAGCGTCAAACTGCTGGCCGCCTTGTTCGCAGCCGGCCTCTCCCTCACCAGCGCCATCGTCTATGCGGTGCGCCCGGCAACCATCGTGCTCGCCGATGCGCCGCCGGCGGTGCCTGCTGTGCCGGCCATGGTTCCGGTACCCGCTATTACCGCTGCACAGCCCGCACCTCCTGTCCCGCCTGCCGTTCCGGCTACACAGCCCGTGCCTCCTGCCCCGCCCATCGCTACCGCGACACAGCCCGTACCACCCGCTCCGCCCGCCGCGGCGGCGCCAGCCGCGCCGGCCATCGTTGCGCGCATGGCGCAGGAACCCTCAGACGAAGACGCCACTGCCGCCAAGCCGCAATATCGCGTCAACCTAAAGTTGACCCTCGCCACCTCCGACGGCGCCACACCGCCCACCATTTCCCGCAACAGCCGTGAGTTCGCCGTCGTGATGCAAGAGAAGGCCAATATGGTCGTCGGCGGTTTGCCCGGCGGCCTCCAAATGACGATGTCAGCCACCCAGGCCGGTGAAGGCATTCTGCTCACCACCACGATCGAGTCGGGACCAGAGCACAAGGTGATCGGCAAGCCTTCCATATTGGTGGCACCGGGCAAGACCGGCGCCATCGAGCAAGGCAAACGCGACGGCACGGGTTTAACCGACGGATTCCGATTGGAGGTAAAGATCGATCCGGTCACCGCCGAGCAGGTCGATGCGTTGCGTACCAGTTCGCGCGTCGACACGCCCGCCAGCTTCTGCCAAGCCGATAACGCCGGCGTCGCAGCTGCGATGATCGCCATCCTGCCGGCTGGTGTCACTTCCAAGACGTTTTCCCGCTCCGGCGCCAAGCTCACCCTCAACGGCAATGCCACTTCGGCCGCGCAGGTCTCGTCGTTGCTGCGCGCCTTTGATCGTTCGGCCGATTTTGAAAAGCCGGAATTGCTTTCGCTGCGCCAGGTGCCCGGTGTTGGCATACCCGCCGTCGAATTCGAAGCCACCGTCGGGCTGCGCTGTCCAACTGCTTCTGCGTCGATCTAGCTGTCCCGCTTCGCCTGCGCATCGCGCGTGCTAAAAGCGCGGGGTAATGCGAATCTCGCCGAACGGCTTCGGCGCCCTTTTCTCGAAGTCGTGTTCTTTGCCATCGAGATTTCGTTTCGCCGCGATCACCTCATCGAGGAAAGTCCCCGCGACCGCCCTGTCCCCCTTGGTCATTTCGTAGTGGGTGCCGACGTATTGGGCCGGATCGGCCAGCAGGCCGAAACCGTCGGGTTGCAGGTCGGGACTGGTCATCGCCGACTTGACCACCCCGGCCTGACCCACGAACAAGTGCAGGAACTGGCGGAAGCGCACCCAGCGTTGGCGCAGCCAACTATCCTTTTCGGATTCGCCGATCCCCGGCGGGTTAAAGGATTGCGCAATCATCTGCCCCGCCCGCGCGCCGCTGCCGGCCATCAGCTTGATCGCCGTTTCCCCCATATTCAGATTGAGGCCGCCTTCCGATACCGCGTGGCGCACGGTGGCAACGCGGTCCTTGGTGCCGGGGGCAGATCGCTGCAGCGTGTCACGCCAATTCTGCATGGTCTGCACCAGCGTCATCAGGAACGAGACCGCGCCCGACAATCCACCGGCGGAGACCGGATAACTCTCGGATCGGCTGGCGTCGCCGCTCTCGCCGAACTTCACGCGGCGGTCGGCAAAGGTTTCGTCGATCTGCGATTCCGGCAAGTCATGCCGCAAGTTGATCGCAAAGGTCGGCCACTGCGGCAGCGCCGCGTCGAACATGTGTACCGGCATATTGCTGCAGACGCCGCCATCGGTGAACAGCACCGGCTCGACGTAGAGGGTGTAGGTGTCGGGCACTTCGGGCTTGTCGGAAGGAATCAGGCGGTGATTGATGCGATAAAAGCGCATCGCCGACAGGAGAATCGGAAAGGAAAGCGACATCCGGACCGCGAGGATCACCGGGAAATCGTTCGCCATCGGCATCGGGTGCAGCCTGCGGATGTGGCCGCCGTCATCGAAACGCTGGGCCATTTCGTCGGACTTGCGGTCGTTATCGTCGCGCGGCGGCCAGGGATGGTCGAGCATCCAGCGCACCGCTCGTTCCGGCAGGTAGCTGCACAACTCCTGCGGGTCGAAGTAAAAGCGGTAGTCCTCGATCGGCAGGGTGAAAGGCCGGCCGGCGCTCGAGCAGGTCGTCATCAACCGAAGCCGCACGCCGGGCGAATCCGGCGTCTCCGCGAAGGGAAGGCTTTGCAGGTCGCCGAAGGTGAGCGGTTCGGCAGACGGCTTGCCGGACAGGTCCTGAAACAGGTCGTAAAGCCATTCGGTCAGCGCCGGCTCGGCGCACGTTGCGGCGGCGTCACGCATACCGGTGACCAGGCCAAAGTGCTGCGCCGCCAACGCCTGGTCGAGGCGCTTCAGCGCCGTCACCACCGGGATCGCGAACGGCACCACCAGTGCAAAAATCACCGCGATGAGCGTGAGCAAGGCCTCGCCGGCGGCACGCAGCCAATCGACCGTGCCGCCGTGCCAGCTGGCCACTGCGATATCGTGCACCGTGGCGTACATCGCCAGCCCGCCGAGCAGCAGACCCAGCAATGCACTGAACGGAAAGCTTTTCGCCAAGCCAAGGCAAACGCCCCAGACCAGGTCGAGCGCGCCCTTGCGGTTCAGGGCGCTGATAAAGGTATTGAAAATCGGCCGGGAAAGTTTGGACGGCGCAAACAGCCGCAGCAGGCGCGAGCGTCCGCTTTCCTGGTCGGGCTGCATCAATTCATCGTGCAGCCTGTCCAGCCGGACAAATCCCTTGTCGGGATCCTTGGGATGCGTCTGTCGGTAGTATTCGGAAGCGGCCGCCCCGGCGGCGGCGATGGCGCCCGCGGACGCGCCGCCGATGTTGCGAAAGCGATAATTTTTGGACAGAGCCGAGATCGCACGCGGATAGACCACCCCGCTGGTGATGCCGCCCTTCATCACCAGATCGCAAAAGATCCGCCCCAAGTCGCGCTTTGCCTCCGCGGCTGCCCCATCCGTGTCCGGCGACTCGTCGCCCGGCTTTGGTTCGTTCATGGCTTTCTCTCCGTTGAGAAGGATTGCGATACCGACGGCCTGGCCGCGTTTGCGCCGGCGCCCGGCTCACTTATATACTTTGCCGGCACATTTGGCACCTACCTTATCGGGTAGGACTGCCTGCCGATAACTTGGGCTACCATAAACGCCCGTCCCAACCGCCGCATACCCCATGTCGAACACCATCCCCACACTGACCTTGCGAGACGGACAAGTGCTCCCCCGGCTGGGGCTAGGCACCTGGCGCATGGGCGAATCGCGCGCGGCACGGTCCGGTGAGGTGCGGGTGCTGCGGCACGCCATCGAGCGCGGCATCACGCTGATCGACACCGCCGAGATGTACGGCGAAGGCGGCGCCGAAGAGGCGGTAGGCGAGGCGATTCGCGGCCGGCGCGACGGGCTCACGCTGGTGAGCAAGGTCTATCCCTGGAATGCCTCGCGGCGCGGCACGCTGGTGGCCTGCGAAGCGAGCCTGAAGCGCCTCGGTATCGACACGCTCGACCTCTATCTCCTGCACTGGCGCGGCGATCATCCGCTGGTCGATACCGTCGCCGCCTTCGAGCAGTTGCGGCGCGACGGCAAGATTCGCGGTTGGGGCGTCTCCAATTTCGATACCGCCGATATGCAGGAACTCACCGCTGTCGAGGGCGGAGAACACTGCATCGTTAACCAGGTCTACTACAACCTGTCGACGCGCTGGCCCGAAGCGACCCTGCGGTCGCTGCAGCGCGCGCAAGGCGTCGCGACCATGGCGTATTCGCCGCTGGACCAGGGGCGGTTGCTGAAACACCCCGCGCTGAAAGACATAGCCAGGAAGCATGGCGCAAGCGCCGCGCAAGTCGCGCTGGCGTGGCTACTGTCGTTCGACGACGTCTGTGTGATCCCGAAGAGTGCCCGCAGCGAAGGCGTGGACGAAATCCTCGGCGCATTGCGGGTGCGCCTCGACGACGAGGATCGCGCCACGCTGCAAAAAACCTTCCCGCCGCCGCGCGCCAATGCGCGCATGCAGACGACCTAGGTTTTCGGCGACGCGCCGACCATATCGGCAGGCTGCACCCACCGATCGAAATCGGCCGCGCTGACATAGCCCAGCGCCAGCGCCGCCTCGCGCAGGGTGCTACCGTCGTGGTGCGCTCGCTTGGCGATTTCGGCGGCGCGGTCGTAGCCGATGTGCGGCGCCAGCGCCGTCACCAGCATCAGCGAGCGCGCCAGCAGTTCGGTGATGCGCTGCGGGTTGGCCGCTATGCCG
>CAZCKI010000311.1:0-4544 GCA_964498815.1 uncultured Burkholderiales bacterium | reverse complement strand
CCGGGTAGCCGGTGATGTACCGCATGCCGCCCATCGATTCGCCGATGGCGCCGAAACCGACGCGATCCTTGTACGGCCCGGTTTGGCCGAAGCCCGACAGCCGCACCATGATGAGCCTGGGGTTTTCTTTCGCCAGCGACTCGTAGGAGAGGTTCCACTTCTCCAGCGTGCCCGGCCGGAAATTTTCCACCAGGATATCGGCCCGCAGGATGAGTTTGCGGACGATCTCCTGGCCTTCCTGCTCGCGCAGGTTCACCGTCACCGACTTCTTGTTGCGCGCCTGCGCGTACCACCAGAGAGAGGTGCCCTCGTGCAGCTTGCGCCATTTGCGTAGCGGGTCGCCACCTTCCCCATTCTCATCGGCGGGCGTCTCGATCTTGATCACCTCGGCGCCGAACTCGGCCAGCAGGCGTCCGCAGAAAGGGCCGGCGATCAGCGTGCCCATTTCGACGACTTTGAGGCCGGCGAGCGGCATGGTTGCGGTGGTCATTGCCGGTGGCGAGGTATGTGCATCACGTTGGGGAGATTGTAATCCCGGTTGCAGCGCAGCTCCGAATAAATCCGGCCATGGCGAGTTGCCGCGGATGCGTCAAACCCTTTTTGGCTCGCTCACCGATTAACAGGTACTGCGGTTCCACCGCCAAGAAGGGTCTGAGAAAAAATGAAAAACATCCTGGTACTCGTGTCGATGGTTGCGCTGCTGGTGGCTTGCGGAAGCGAACCCGACGCCACAAGATCGACGCCGAAATCTCGCGCAAGAGCTGCCTTGGCGCCGAGCGCGTACGGAGGTCTCGCTGACAAAGTGGCCGAAACGCCTGCGCCGATTGCACAAGTGAAGAACGAAAGAAACAAATTTCTGGCCTTCGAGCACGACCTCACGATCGAAACCGACGATACGCGGCTAAAGCCGCTGTATGACGAACTGCTTGCGAATTGCCGGAAGGATGAGGCCAATTCCTGCGTCGTCCTCGACGCCGGCCTGTCCTCGGATCGTGTGCCTTACGGCCACATCAGAATCCGCGCCAAGGCAGACGGTATCAACGCGCTCGCCGGGCGGGCTTCGCAAGCCGGCAGGGTATTGCATCAGGAAACACGCGCCGAGGACCTCGCCGGCCCCATCGTCGATACCGGGCGGCGCCTGGAAATGCTGAACCTCTATCAAAAGAAACTCATGGAGCTCGAACGCAAGGCGGGATACGACATTGAAAACCTGATCAAGATTTCCAAGGAACTCGCTTCGGTGCAAGCCGAAATCGAACAGGCGACCGGTGAACAATCCCGGCTGGCAAAGCGGGTCGCGACCGACATCTTGAACATAACGCTGAATGCGCGGATCAGCCGTTCCTACTGGGCGCCGATTCAGGATGCATTGGCAGGGCTTGCCGACAGCCTGCCACGGGGCATCGCGGCGGTGATTCATGCGTTGCCGTATGTCCTGCCGTGGTTGGCAATTCTCCTGATGGTCTTTGCCGCCCGCAAAAAATTGTTGAAGCTGGGAGCCGGCTCCCCACGGCCGACGCAAGAGCAGAGCGAATCCGGTTCGAACGGTTCCAAATGATTGGCAAGGAAAGTCGGCGTGACGGCCATGTGACGGCAATAGAACGCTGCGCCATTGTTTGGACAAGGTTTGCCCCGATTCCGCCACATTTGCGCCCTACGCTTTTCCGACGTTGCCCGTCAGGCAATCAACAGGGAGCGGATGATGAAAAAGCTGATTTTCGTGGCGTTGGCGGTGACGTTGCTGAGTGGATGCGCGGTACGCTCAATCTCGAACTCCGGATTTCAGGAGGAAGGCTGGTTCGGGAGCCGGTCGTCCAATTCTCTCTATAAAGGCGAGTTGACTGAGTTCGAGGTGCTGGGCGTCGATGCATCGGCGAAGGCTTCCGAACAATCCATACAAGCTGCCTTGCAAGCGTCGAGCACTGTTTCTCTTCGCAAAGGAGATGCAATCCTGGTTGTGCAGTCCGGTGCGCTGATTCCGGATGACCCAATGGTTCGCGCGCTAGAGCGCTATTTCAACGTCTCGATATTTTCCGGCGTGCCGCAGGAAAAATACCGACATACCGTCGTTGACTATTCCACTTCGCTGCGGCTCGCGGCCGCGAAAGGCGGGCACCACAAGATTTTCGTCTATTGGGGCATGCTCGAATCCGGCCACAAGGATCTCGCCACCAAGACCGTTTCCTGGTTTCCGTTTGTCGGCAATCTGGTGCCCGATGAAACGCAGCAAATGCGCATCCGCCTGAAGGTCGCCGTGGTCGATGTCGCAACCGGTAGCTGGGTCACCTATATGCCGTCCGGCTTCGACGACACCGCAACCAGCGCGGGACTTACCCGCATGGCCTCCGATCAAACCCAGGTTCAACAATTGAAGGAAAAGTCCTACCTGGCGGCCGTGGACGATCTGGTCAAGCGATATGTGAGGTAGCGGCGTCCACTTTTAAAACATTCCGCGCCGCTTGTGCGGCGCGGAATCATTACTCACTTCATTCCGGCATCCAGCTCGGCACGCGTCCCGGTGTCCACGGTGCGCCTGCCGCTTCGGCTTCGCTCTCCAGCGCCTTCAGGTCGCTTTCCAGCAGGCTGCGTAATTGTTGTAACAGCGGCGCGAAGGCGTCGGCGGCGAACTTGTAGTTGTCGATCTGCGTGCCGGTCGGCGCTGCCGTGGAAGTCCATAGCGATTGCACGATGAATTGCACGCGCGACTCGATCGAAGGACCGAACGGCTCCTGGTACTTGGCGAGGATATGGTCGCCGTTCAGTACCAGGTCGATGTCGGCCAGCCTGTTTTCGATCGCCTTCAGGCGGCCCAGTGTTGCCGAAGGCAGCGCCGGCGTATCGTGGATCGCGCTCTTCAGGAGGTCGATGCGTTTCTTCGCGTCCTTGGCGACTTCGATGGCGCCCATCACGGCGCGTTGCAGGCGCGCGGTCTTTTGCGCGAACGCCAGTACCTTGGCGCGATCCGGGGCGGGCAGGGTGGCGGTGCCGAGGATCTCCACCTTGAAGGTCACCGGCTCACCCATCGTCTTAAACTTGCCGTCCTCGCGCAATTCCATGCCAACCGTGTAGGTGCCGGGCAAGGCCAGCGGGCCGCGCGGCTTCGAGCGGAACAGGTTATCGTCGTCCTCGCCGGCTTCCTCGCGCTTGGGGCCGGCGGCTTCCGGTTGCTCTTCTTCCTCCTCGTCGGCGTCTTCTTCTTCTGCCTTCGCCGAAGGCTTCGCCTTGGCCGGGTCGGCCGGCGGGAAGCGCAGGTCCCAGGCCACGCGCGTGAAGCCGGCTTTGGCGGGACCGGTGATGCGCCGCACCACCTGGCCCGCCGCATCGCGCACCGTCAGCACGATCGCGGGTTCGTCCTCGCGGCTTTCCTTGTGCAAGGCTTCCCACGACGGATAGAACACATCGCCTTTCTTGGCGGCGATTTTCTTTTCCTGTTCGAGGCGCTCCTTGCGCTCGCTGTCGTGTTCCTTCTTCAGGTAATAGGTCAGCACCGCGCCGAACGGCGGGTTGGCGGCCGAGTAATACGCAGCCCCCTGGAACGCTTTTTCGCGCAGGCCCAGCGGCGCGCTCGGCACGAACATCCAGGCATCCTTCACCGGCATCAGTGCTGCGTTGGCTGCGAGCAGTTCGTCAGTCGCCTTGCGGATCGGCGTGAGGTCGTCGAGCACGAAGAATCCACGGCCGAAGGTAGCCAGCACCAGATCGCCTTCGCGCGCCTGGATCACCATGTCCTTGATGGCGATGATCGGCATACCGCCGTTCAGTTGCACCCAGCGCTTGCCGGCGTCCGGCGAAAAAAACAAACCGAACTCGGTACCGCAGTAATAGAGTCCCGCCCGCGTCGGGTCCTCGGCGAAGGTGTACACCGAGCCGCGCGCCGGCAGGTCGCCCGTGATCGACACCCAGCTGCGGCCGCGATCGGCGCTCTTCAATAGATACGGCTTGAAGTCGCCCATCTTGTGATTGTCGAAGCTCGCGTACACGGTGTTGGCGTCGATCGGCGAAGCCTTCAGTGACGAGACATAGCTGTTGGCGGGAACGCCAGGGAAGGTCTCGACCTTGCGCCACGCCTTGCCGCCGTCTTCGCTCACCTGCACCAGTCCGTCGTCGGTGCCCACGTACAGTAAGCCTTCGACCTTCGGCGACTCGGTCAGCGAAACGATATTGCCGAAGAGGGAGGTCGACTGGTTCTTCGACACCGCATCGACGCTCCACACGCGGCCCATCATCTTCAGCTTGTTGCGATCGATCTGGCGGGTAAGGTCGGGGCTGATCGCGGTCCAGTTATCGCCGCGATCGTCGCTGCGATAGAGGCGTTGCGATGCGAAATAGACGCGCTTGTTGGCGTGCGGGCTGATCATCAGCGGCGCATCCCAGTTCCAGTGGCTGGGCGCCTCGCCCGGCTTTTCCTGCGGCTGGATGCTGACCTGCTCGCCAGTCTTGCGGTCGAAGCGTACCAGCACCCCGTACTGCGATTCCGAGTAGACGATGTCCGGATCCAGCGGATCGACGGCGCTGAAGAATCCGTCGCCGCCGGTGGTCACGAA
>CAZCKI010000310.1:0-4545 GCA_964498815.1 uncultured Burkholderiales bacterium | reverse complement strand
GCCGCCATCAGCGATACCCAGATCGTGTTGCCGGCCAGCGCCAGGCGCGGCCCGCCCAAGTGGGCGGTCGCACTGGTGTCTGTGGTGATCGGCGGCGCCATCGGGTTTGTCTTGGGCAGGCAGACTGCGCCGGAGACCGTCGCGCCGGTAGTTCGAGCGGCCGCACCCGCGCCGCAGGTAACGCCGGCCACGCCCCCGGTCGAGGCGGTACCTTTGCCCGCGACGACGTCCATCAAAACCGAGGCGGCCGCAACGGCGCCGCCGGCAGTTGAAAAAGCAGATACCAAGACCGTGACCGGCAAAATCACCGGAACGCTGGCGACGGCCCCTGCGGCGACCGTCGTAGCAGCCAAAACACCCAAGGATTGGCTGGCTGCACGCATGGAAGCCGACGTGCAGCGCCTGGAAGCCCTGCCGGGCGACCGTTACGCGATCCAACTGATGACGGCCGACCAACGCGAAAAAGCCGCCATCGAAAACTTCCTGCGCACCGCCAGCAAGGATCTCAATCCGGACCGCATCATGGTGTATCCCTCCGGCACCGGCGACAATCCCAAGGTGAGCGTCCTGTACAGCAATTTCCCGGAGCGCGCCGATGCCAACGGCGAGCTCGCCCAATTGCCGGCCAAATTGACGCAATTTCGCCCCTATGTCCGCTCCATCCGTGCGATTCGCGACGACATTCGGCCGGTAAACTAGGCGGCGCATATTTGTGGTGCATTTTGGCGCTTGCGGAAACTCAAGTAAATTTTCCGTATCAGCACACAAGCCATTGCTTTTATTGGCAAATCCTTTTATAAAGGATATTGGGGCACCGTCACCCAAAGGGAATGGCAACAGTCCCCGGCTTTGACGGCGCGGTTGACCAAGACAAGATCATCTCAATGACAGTTCACAAGACGCACGCCATGCCCCGCTGTTCCGGGACCGTTGTCGAAAACCATTTCGGTATCAACCGGTGGGTCTGGCACGGGTTGGCATTGCTGGTTGCAGCTGCCCTGTCGGCCTGCGGGACGCAGCCGGTGGCGCGCCTGGACGGTCACCTCAAGAAAGATACGAAAGATTCGGCGACCGCGGGCGACTCCGTAAAAGAGCCTCCGCAGCCCGTCCGGCAAGTTCCGCTGCCGCCGCCTCCGCAGCCGCGCATCGAAGAGGTCAAGTATTCGGTCGTAGTCGACAACCAGCCGGTGCAGGAGGTCTTGTTTGCCATTGCGCGAGATACCAACGTCAATATCGATGTACACAGCGGCATCGAAGGGCGCATCACGCTGAACGCGATCAACCAGACGCTTAAACAAATTTTGACGCGCATCGCCAAACAGGTGGACATGCGCTACGAGGTAGATGGACCCAATCTGGTTGTCATGCCGGACACGCCTTTTCTGAAGTTTTACCACGTTGATTATGTAAACATCGCACGTGATTCGACAGGGACCATGGGAGTCCAAACCCAGGTGGTGAGTCCCGCAGGCGTAACGAGCTCAAGTAGTAGTGGTTCGGGTCAAAATAGTTCCCAGGTCAAACTCACGAACACGTCCAATAATCGATTCTGGGAGAACCTGACCAAGAATATTCAGGACATCCTTCGTGAAACGGACAAGTTGCTGCCGGAGGGAAATTTCGAAACAACGGTTCGTGGCAAGAACCAATCGACAACTAACTCAAGCAAAGCGCAGACAGCGACAGGTTCCGTGCGTGGCCAAGCGGCCTTAGATGCGCAGGCAGCGGTAGCTTCCCAAGCGACCCAGGATACGGAACAAGGTTCGGAAACGTACGTCAAGACCGGAAATTATCGCGAGGCAGCCTCAGTCATCATCAATCCTGAGACTGGCACAATATTTGTTAGAGCGACTGGACGCCAGCACGAGAAGGTTGCCGAGTTTATCGAGCAGATTTCCGGGGCGTCACGACGCCAAGTGCTGATCGAGGCGACTGTCGTTGAGGTGTTGCTCAACGACAATTATCAAGGCGGTGTTGACTGGTCCGCGCTAGGGTTAGATGGTTTGGGCTATTCTTTTCGCCAAAGCCTTACTCCCGCAGCGTTTACTTCGGTAAATTCAACGTCAAACGGGAATCCTTTCGTCTCGATAGGCTACTCGAATCCCAATGCGGCTGCAGGCGGCAGCATTAGCAGCGTCACCAAGCTGCTCAGTTCTTTCGGCACTACGAAAGTTTTGTCGAGCCCGAAAATCATGACGCTAAATAATCAGACTGCGGTCATGAAAGTGGTACAAAACAAGGTCTATTTCACGGCGCAATCTACCGTTATACCGGGTAGTTTGGGCGTGCAAGCGATCGTCACCACGAACACCACGCCCAACGTTGTGCCGGAAGGTTTCGTCATGAATGTCACGCCGCAGATAAGCGACAAGGACGTCATCAACCTAAATATCCGACCCAGCGTCACGCGTATCACCGGATTTATCATTGATCCCAATCCGGTCTTTACGGGGCCGAACAGCATTCAGAGCAGGGTTCCAGAAGTTCAGACCCGCGAATTCGAATCCATGTTGCGGCTCGCTAGCGGCCAAACCGCGATCATGGGGGGGTTGATGGAGGATACCTTCGCTACCGCACGCGATGGCCTGCCCCTTCTTTCCCGCGTACCGATTCTCGGCGATGCCGTCAGCTATCGCAACGACACCGGCAAGAAAAGCGAGTTCGTGGTGTTCCTGCGTGCAACCGTGATTCGCGAGGCGAACATCGATTCCGACCTGTCGGAGTTCCGCAGACTGTTGCCCGACTCGCAGTTCTTCCGCGATGCCAATCCGTCGATCGACGTGCGCAATCCGAAGAGCTATATGTCCCCTCTCTCCCCTGTCCCCGACGCGGAACCGAAAAAAGCGCCATGAGCCTGCTTCTCGACGCACTGAAGCGCGCCGAAGAAGCCAAGCGCGCCAAGGAATCGGCCGAGGGCGGCGTGCCGTATACACCAAGTGCGCCGGTGCAGATGGAGGAATTGCAAATCGCCGAAGATTACCCGCCGGCGAAGCAAACGCCGCGCACCGATGCGCTGACCATCGAGCCGGAATTTCATATTGCGCTGGATCGCAACGAGCGGGTCCCGGCCACCGGTCGCATGCCGGGTCCGGTCGCGGAGGCGCCGTACGCCCCCGATTTTTCCATTGCCGAACCGGTGGTGCCGGTGCACACCGACCGCGAGATGGAGCATCGCGAGGCCGCCCGCAACGTGTTCGCGGCCAAGCAGCCGTCGCTTTCCAACCGCGGCGGCAAATGGCTGTTGCCGCTGATCGCCGTGCTGATCGTCGGCGTCGGTGGCGGCGCCTGGTACATCTGGCAGGAAGTGGTGGCTAAGCGCTATCTCCCGGCGGCCCGGCCCATTCCACCGCCGCCACCCACTGCCGTCGCGGGCCAGCCGACCGACAACAAGGTGGCCGCCAAGGAAGCAAAAGCGCCCACACTGGCCTTGCCGCCCTTGCTGCCGCCACCGGCCAAGGAAGTACCGCTGCCGGCGGTTGCGGCAAAATCGGTGGCGACCGTACAACTCACCGAACGCGAGGCGCTCGCCAAGGACATCAAGGAATCGGCGGCTCCGGCGGGATCCCCGGTGCATTTGCGCCTGTCGAAATCGTTCGAACTGCCGAAAGTGAATCCCGACCTGCTGGCGGGTTATCAGGCCCTGAGTCGCGGCGATTACGGTCGCGCACGCGCCTTGTATACGCAGGCGGCGCAGGCGGAGCCCTTCAATATCGATGCGCACCTGGGCCTCGCCGCCGCCGGTGCGCGCGGCGGCGACAACGCCTTGGCCGCACGCCATTACCGGCGCGTCCTGGAGATCGACCCGCGCAACAGCATGGCGATCAGCGGCCTGCTCGCGGTTGCGGGACAAGTCGCGCCCGAGGCCCTGGAAGTGGAATTGAAGACCCTGATTTCGCGCAGCCCCAACGCACCGACCCTGCATTTTTCGCTGGGGAACCTGTACGCCGGCGACCGCCGCTGGACCGAAGCCCAGCAGGCCTATTTCGATGCCTTCCGGCTCGATCCGGACAATGCCGACTACATCTATAACCTGGCGGTGAGCCTCGATCACCTCAAGCAGGTGCCGTTGGCGCTCGATTACTACCAGCGCGCCCTGGCGGCGAAAGGTGCAGGCCAATACGACCGCACCGCCGTTGCGCGCCGCATCGGCGAATTGAAAGGCGGCTAGGCCGGCATCTGTTGGCGGTCGAATCGGTCAAAGTGGTGCAGAGGGCCTTGATACAATGATCCTCGAGCAAAACAACCGCAATTCCACAATTTTCCAAGGTCGATGATCCGATGAACGCGCCGATATCCCAACTCCCGCTCGGGCAGACGCTGCTCGCGCGCGGCGTGATATCGCAGGATCAATTGAATATTGCGCTGACCGAGCAGCGCAAATTCAAGTCGCCGCTGGGCAAGATCCTGGTGCAGCTCGGCTTCGTCACAGAAGCAACGATTCGCGACACGCTGTCGGAATCGCTGGGCCAGGTTGCGATCGATTTATCCAACACCATTATCGACCACAACGCGATGTCGCTGGTGCCCAAGGACATCGCGCGCCGC
>CAZCKI010000309.1:0-4554 GCA_964498815.1 uncultured Burkholderiales bacterium | reverse complement strand
ACCGGCAAACGAGGCAAAAATCAGGGAAAAAACTAGGCTTTGCAACTGTAGGGCGAGTTTGGCCGCCCGCGCCAAATGCGTGGAATTCCCAACCTGAAAAAGGTTACGAATCCATTGGTATGTCATTCAAAGAATATAGGTTTTTCATCGAAATTTGGATGTGAGATCGGTCACGTTTTTCCCTGTGCTTTGCAATGGTTCACATTTATAAAGATTCAAAGATTCACAAATGAAAAGCACATGGAAAAACGGGAGGGTTTCCCCTCCCGTAAGTTCGCTCGCGAATGCGCGTAGCGGGCAGTGGTTCGTTTAGTTGATCTTCACGCAGAACTGCAGCGTAAAGGTCTGTCCGGACGTCAATGTCGCCGCTGTCGCCGTCACGGTACCGGTGAAGCCGTTGATATAGGGTCCACCGGTGATGGTCAGCGGTGCACTGGCTGTCGGTGCGCCGCAGCCCGTCTCCAGGATGGTGTTGGCCGGTACCACGTCGGTCATGTTCACCGAGGTGATGTTGGTGCCCGTGGTATTGGTGCCTACCACCAGGTAGGAGATGCACTTGCCCGGAACGGTATTGGCGCTGGCTGCGATCGCCATATTGCTCCACGGCGCGTTCGGCACCCCCATGGTCAGGGTCGTGGTCGGCGTGGTCACGCACGATCCGGTACCGCCCGGCAACTGCTGGTACTTGTCGAGCTTCAAGCCTGCCGTCAGCGTCGTGGTATCCGTCGCCGCCGCGGTTGCGGCACCCGAGTTGTAGGTGGCCGTCACCGTCGTCAGGTCCGGCGGGCTGCCGGCCATCATCGGTGCCGATACGCGCACAAACAAGGTTTGCGTCTGGTTCGGCGCCAGCATGAAGCTCACAGCCGTCGTCACCTGCGTATCGGTGCCTACCGTCAGCATGCCGTCCGCGTTGCTGTCGATGTACGCGGTGGAGTTCCACGAGTAGGTCGGTACCTGGCTGTCGGCAAGGAAGCCGGTGGCGAAAGTCACCGTCTCGGTGACGTTGCCGTTATTGGTGACGGTGTGCGTATAGGTCACTGCACCGCCGGGCACGGTGTTCTGTGCGCCGTTCGGCGTGATGGTGACCTGATGCAGCGCGTTGACGGTGATACGGTCGCGAATCGAATCAAACACAGCTGCGTTCGACTGGTTGGTCGCCGTGAATTGCAAGTCGTAGTTGCCCGGGGGCGAATAGGTCGGCGTACCCATGGAGCTGGAGTTGGTACCCGGCACGGTGATTTCCGCGCAAACCAGCTTGTTGCCGCCCGCCGCGATCGGCGTCATGCCCGTCGAGGTGATCGCGCCACCCAGCGGTGCATTACAGTTCATGGCATTGCCGCTGTCCTTGAACGTGACTGTCCAGCCTGCCGGCGGGTTGGTAAGCCCGACGCCGCCCGGCACCGCATTGAAGACGGATGTCAGGTTGTAGATTGCCGCCGTCGAACCGGTGTTGTTCACATACAGCGTGAACACCGTGGTGGTCGATGCCGCTGCATTCGGGGTCACCATGTTCGTGACCTTGATCAGCGTATCGTCCGGACCGGTACCGAGCACGCCCATACCGCCTACTGCCGCGTTGTTGGTGACGTCGACGGTGTTGGCGGTAATGGTGCTCAGCACGTCGGTGGCGGTATCGACGACCGCCGAATTGAACTTGGAACGAGCCTCCAGCACGATCTGCGACGGCACCATGGTGGCCGATGCGCCTACCGGCAGCGTCGCCGTAATCACGACTTGGTAGCCGCAATAGGTCAAGGTGGAGTCGATGATGTAGGGCGCAGGACAGGCGCCGGCCGTCGGCAGCGGAATCGTGCCGGTGTCCGGGATGCCGTTACCGTTGCTGTCCAGCAGCGTGGTCATGCCGTTGGAGGCGAGGATCTGGAAGGTGGTACCAGCCGGGAAGGTACAGGCATCGACCGTCGCGCTGCCCGGAACGCAGGTCGAGCCGTTCAGCGGAAGTGCATTGGCCGGGTAGGCCGCCATCGAGGTACCGTCGCGAATGATCACGTCGAAGCTGTCGGCGGCATTGCCCTTGTTCCAGACGTAGTTGTTGTAGGTGATGGTCTGGCCGGGTGACGCACCCGCGATCGTCTCCGGGTCGTTGGCGGTCGGGCTCGCGTTGGTGGCCGAGCCGTTGAAGGCGACGCTGGCCGCCTGCAACACCGAGTACAGGACGCTATTGGTCGGCGACGAGGGAACGTTGATGTTCATCGCCATGTAGCTGTAGCTATATTGGTACGAAGCCGTGTTGGTGGTGACGGCCTGATTGGCGCCGGTGGTCACTGCCAGGTTCGGCGCAATCGTGATCTGGAACGACAAGGTTCCGGAAGTGGAGCTCGGTACGTTGGCGATGGTCGCGGTCACCGTTCCGGAAACCGCCGTTACCGGGGCGGAATAGGTGATGCCGGCCGGCGGCGACATGCCGTTGTCGGGCAATACCGTAGCGCCGCTGCCGGTCCAAAGGCCAGAGCCGGGGACGTAGATCCAGCCCGAAGGCAGCATGTCGGTGATTTGCAACGTCGTCGCCGCAATGGTGCCGGCGTTGGTGTAGTCGAGGATTACGTACAGCGGGCCGGCATTCGGGCTGGTGCCGCTGGCGACCGGCGTGTAGCCGGGGGGCGCCACGCTGGACAGTTTCTTCAGTACGTTGATCGAGGCGTTGCCGATGGTGGTGGTGTCCGCCTGGCTCGCGCTGTTGGCGCCGGTGTCGGTTGCCGCTGCGGTGATGGTACCGGTGCTGCCCGCCATGGCGGTGCCTGAGGTCGTGCCGCAAACCACGAAGTTGAACGAAGAGCCGGAATTCAACGGGCCGGTCGTCGTGATCGCAGTACCGTTGTCGGGCTGTCCATCCTGATTGGCGTCGAGGAAATACGACATCAGGGTGTGGAAGGTCATCGGGCTCGACACGGGTGCGGTCAGCGAATAGGTATCCTGGCCGTTACCGGTATTGGTAATGGTGTGCGGGTAGCAGACCTGCTGGTTATTCGGCACCGTCTTCGCGCCGACCTGGGTCAGCGTAAAGCTCTTCACCTGGGCGACCGTGGTCATCACCGTATTGGAGGTCGATGTACGCGTAGTCGCGGTGTTATCGACGTAGGTGGCCGAGGCCTGGTTACCGATCACCGAGTTCGCGGGGGCGACAGCGGCAGCCGGATTGACGTGAAGCAGCGCCCACGCAAGGGCTAGCGTCAGCGTGGCGAAGGTGCTTCGCGTGCGGGTCAAGTGCAGGTTCATTGTTGCTCTCCCGTGAATCATTTCAATAGTCGGAAATCAGTGTTGGAATGCGAAAATTTTTTGTGACTGCGTTTATTTGTCGGAAACCTTGAAGCGGGCTGAAAACACCAGCGCCTTGCCGGCGGCCAGGTCGCCCGGATACCAGCGCAGGTAGCGATATTCGACAATCGGAACGTTGACTTCGATTTCAACGCCGTTCGCCTGCTTGACCTTGCGCTTGAGCGGCAAGGCAGAGAAATTCATACCGTCGGTACTGGCTTTCGCCGAATTCGGATTCAGGGAACCCATCACCAGCTCGGTGTTGGGCGGAATCGGCAAATTCGCCTCGAGTTTGGTGACCGCGTTCTTCGATTTATTGGTGTAGGTGACGGTATCTTGCAGGATGTCGCCGGGCTTGGCGACCGCGCCGCTTTCGGCGACTTCCTTGCCATTGACCGTGGTGATTTTTTGCCGCTCGAGCTTGACGTCGATGGGCTCCGGCGCGAGGGCCCTGGCAGCGGTTTTTGCCGCCGGGGCGGTTTGCGCCATGGCCAGGCCGGCAAACGCCAGCGCGACCGCTGCGATCAAACTTGAAAGTAGTTTTCCAGAGTTCATTTTCCCACCCCATTACGTCGACTAGTCGGACCCGCAAGCGCGTTGTGCAACATGCTCCGCAGCGGAGAATACAGAATGTCCAGCACAAAAACAGTTAATAAAATCACATATTTGCCGGATTCCACCAAGTATTCACTAGGCATAACACCTAGCAGTTTATTCCTTTCCCCGGTGAGGGTCAATGACGACCCCCATCAGGCAAGGCATTAGGTGCGGCGATACTTCTTCCCGAGCGCATCGTAGCACCGGTGCGCGGATCAAATTGTCAAAAATTGTGTGCTGGCGCCCCGTTTGAAACGGGTCACACAAACCGGGACTTTGGTCCCGACAAGGTCGGTTTGAACGGCCGGAAACGGCAATTTGTTCAAGGCGTAGCGGCGAGATATAATCGCGCCTCGACAAGTAATGCGCATCCGGAGAGGTGGCAGAGTGGTCGAATGCGCCGGACTCGAAATCCGGTTCACCGGTCTCCGGTGACGTGGGTTCGAATCCCACCCTCTCCGCCATAAAAAAGCGACCCGCTGGGTCGCTTTTTTTATGGCGGAGAGGGTGGGTAGAAAGTACCCACTGGTTCGACCAGCAAGCCCAGTGGGCTTGCGCAGGACGCCGCGTAGCGGCGGGCCCGAAGGGCCGAGGGATCGCGGACGTAACGCGAGCCCTCGCACTAAGAACATGCCGGGGGCATGTTCTTGGACGCGCAAAGCGCGGTCCCGTAGCGTAGCGAAG
>CAZCKI010000308.1:0-4576 GCA_964498815.1 uncultured Burkholderiales bacterium | reverse complement strand
AAGTCCGCATGCTGCGTTGCAGCTCGTCGCGGTGCTGCGGGCAGCGCTTCCTCGCTGCGCCTTGCCTGCGAACTTTCTGGGGCGTATTTGCCAAATGAGGCGCTCATGATTTTATTGTGAACAGGTCCTAGGCACACGACGGCGCGCGCGAGCGCGGCAGTAGGTCGGTCTCCGGACTGATGGCGGATTCGATTGTTCGCTATCCACCAATCACCGTTGCGGGGGCAGCGCACGCATTTCACGTGCTTCCCGTTTCACCCATGCGCGCAGTTCCTCTGCGCATGGACACCTCCTGCAAGGGGTATTTTACGCGCGCCGTGGCCTATGCGCGGCGGGCGAGCCAGTCGATGGCGTCTTCCGGCGGCATCGGGCGCGAGATCAGGTAGCCCTGCAGGAAGTCGCACAGGTTCTGGTCGAGAAAGCGCGCCTGGGCATCGGTTTCGACACCTTCCGCCACCACCTTGATGTCCAAACTCTTCGCCAGGTTGATGATCGCGAGCGTAATCGATACGTCGTCGCGGTCCGCCGGCAGGTCGCGGATGAACGACCGGTCGATCTTGATCTTGTCGATCGGGTAGCGCTTCAGATATGAAAGCGAGGAATAGCCGGTGCCGAAATCGTCCACCGTCAAGGTCACACCCAGATCCTTCAGGCGGCCGAGCGTCTTGGTCATGGCGCTTACGTCTTCCATGAACAGGCTCTCGGTCAATTCCAGTTCGACACGGTCGCCCGGCAGCGCAAATTCCTGCAACTTGGCCTGAATCGTTTCGACCAGGTCCTTTTGCTTGAATTGCACCGCCGACAGATTGATCGCCACCGGCAGGTGCACGTCGCGGCTGCTCCATTCGGCCGCCTGGCGTATCGCCTCGCCGATCACCCAGCGGCCGATCGGCATGATCAGGCCGCGATGCTCGGCGATGGAAATGAACTGGTCCGGCCCCAGCAGGCCCAGCTCCGGATGCTTCCAGCGGATCAGCGCTTCCAGCGCATGCGGGTGACCGCTCGAAGTGTGTACTTCCGGCTGATAGTGCAAAGTGAATTCGACCTCTTTGATCGCCTTGCGAATGCCCGATTCCATCGACAGCGCCTGGTGCGCGGATTTGTGCAGCGCCGGCGCAAAAAACTGGAAGTTATTGCGGCCCTTTTCCTTGGCGAGGTACATCGCCGCGTCGGCATTGCGGATCAGGGTGTCGGCGCTGTCGCCGTCGCGCGGAAACACGCTGATCCCCACCGACCCGGATACGGCCAGTACCTGCTGTTCGAGCGAGAAAGGTTCGCTGATCGCGGCAGCCACCTTTTCCACCACCGGCACGATGTCCTCGATGGCGGCAACACCGGTGATCACCAGCAGGAATTCGTCGCCACCGAGGCGTCCCACCAGGTCGGCGCCGCGCACGCAGGCTTGCAGCCGGATCGCCATGCGCTTCAGCAGTTCGTCGCCGGCATAGTGACCGAGCGAATCGTTGACGGTCTTGAAATTGTCGAGGTCGATGAAGGCGATGCCGACCATCGATTGCTGGCGCCGCGCCCCGGCCAGCACCACCGACAGGCGGTCCATCAGCATGGCGCGGTTGGGCAGGTGGGTGAGCGGGTCGTGGTGGGCCAAAAACTGGATACGCGCCTCCGCCTGCTTGCGCTCGGAAATGTCGCGAATCGCCGTCATGCGCTGGGTCTTGCCGCCGAACACCACATCCTTCCCAACCAGTTCCGCCGCAAAGCGGGTGCCGTCGGCACGCAACAGCTCCACTTCGTAGGGGCGCTCAAAGCCACCGCGAATGTGACTGAGTACGACCTCGAGCGAATCGGGGGCGATGAAATCGGCGTTCTTGCGGCCGATCAACAGGTCGGGCGCCAGGCGCACCATGCGTGCCGCCGCCTCATTGCAATCGACGATGATGCCATTGTCGATGAAGACGATGCCTTCGCTGGTGGCGTCGGAGAATTTTTGCAAACGCTCCTCGCTGTCGCGGATCGCCTGCTCGGCGGCGCGAAAGCCGGAGATATCGTTGATCAGGACAAAGGCGCCGGCCAATGCGCCATCGTCGGCGCGGTGTGGCGCCAGCGTGACCTCGATTACCCCGCGCTTGCCACCCGGAAACGTGAGCGGGCGCTCGTAGTGCACCATTTCACCGGCCATCGCCCGCTCGATATACGGCTTGATGATGGCGGCAGCGTCCGCGCCGATGATCTCGGCCACGGTCTTGCCGACGATCGACTGCGCATCGAGGCCGTAGGTGCGCGCGTAGGCCGCGTTGGCGAACTCGCAGATGATGCCTTTGGTCGAGTAATAGGCGATCAGCGCGGGCAGGTTATCGGCCAGCAGCCGCAATAGCTCGCTGGATCGAAATGCCTGGCCGGCGGGATCGATCGGATTCATGGTGCGCGTGACCTGCTTATCGTTCTTGTCACTCGATCATCCTACGCTCAAGCTGAAAAATCTGTGGACTGGCTCACTATTCCCAAAAAACATTCAAAGAAATGCCTTAACCATTGACCGGACAGGGTTTTTTCGCTACATTCGTTTGATGCAACCGGAAATCGACCGCTTCGAAGAGAAGCTCCAGCATTTCGTCACCTTGTTTCAGCGCCTGCGCGCCGAAAACAACGAGTTGCGGCAGACCGTTGCCGTCAAGGCCGACGAGGTCAAACGCATGGCCGAAAAACTCGACCAGGCGAAAACGCGCATCGAAGCCTTGATCGCGCAAATACCGGCCGCCGAAAGCGAGCGGGCGTGAGTGCAGGGCGCGACATGAAAGACAGCAAAGGCATCGCCATCAGCATCATGGGCCGCGAGTTTCGCGTGGCCGCACCCGCCGGCGAAGAGCGGCAGTTGATCGCCTCGGTCGACTACCTCAACCAGAAAATGAAAGAAATCCGCGATGCCGGCAAGATCGTCGGCAACGAGCGCATCGCCATCATGGCGGCGCTCAATATCGCGCACGAGCACCTGCACGCATCCGGCGAAGCGCCTGCCAAAACGGTTACACATTCTTCAATTGACGAGGCCTTCGTCAAGGGTAAAATGGCTGCGTTCGAGAGCATCCTCGAAAAAGCCGTTTCCGATCAGGAAAAGCTCTTTTAAGTTCTCTCGCACGCGCAGGTAGCTGTAGCGTTCGCTTGGGACTTACAACCTTTGAGCCGATAGACTGTTAGTCGATGGACGCTGGCCCAAGCGATGCCGGTGTGCGCGTCCCACGCGGACGTGCCTGAAGGCATCCGGCGAGCGACCGCCTTGAACCCTTGGTTCGAGAGTGCGGTCTCAAGCGAACCCTACAGCGCGTTGCCCGCAGGTCCGTTACCGCTTCTCTTCCCCCATCCCGGATGCGCCATGGCTTACTGGTTGATGAAAGCAGAGCCCGAGGAATTTTCCATCGACGACCTGGTGCGCACCAAGACCGTCCCCTGGTTCGGCGTGCGCAATTACCAGGCGCGCAACTACATGCGCGATCACATGCAAGTCGGCGACGACGTGCTGTTCTATCACTCCTCCTGCCCGGAGCCGGGCATCGTCGGCCTTTGCAAAGTGTCCAGCGCCCCCTATCCCGACGACACCCAGTTCGACAAAAAGAGCAAGTACTACGACCCCAAGGCCGCGCGCGAAACCCCGCGTTGGATGCTGGTCGACGTGAAGCTCGTCAAAAAAACCCGCCTGATTTCGCTGGCCGAAATGCGCGAGGCGCCGGCACTGGCCGAGATGATCACGCTGAAGCGCGGCAATCGCCTGTCGATCACGCCGGTGACGGCCGGCGAGTGGAAGGCCGTGTTGAAGATGCTTGAGGATTGAGGATTCAGGATTGAGGATTGAGTGAAATATTCGGATTTGGTGGTTTGGCAAAAAGCCATGGGACTGGTGGAGTGCGTATACAGGGTTACCAAGGATTTTCCCGCCGATGAACGATATGGGCTGGTTGCGCAAATGCGGCGTGCCGCGGTCTCGATACCGTCGAACATTGCCGAGGGTCATGGAAGAAAATCGACGCAGGCATATGTCAATCATCTTTCCATTGCCACGGGATCATTGATGGAACTGGAGACATAGCTACAAATCGCCAATCGACTAGGCTACGCAAGCGAAGAAGAGTGCGAGCCATCAACGAGGGCTGCGGAAGAAGTGGGCAAAATGCTCGCGGGTCTGAAGTCCTCCCTCAATCCTCAATCCTGATTCCTCAATCCTTGTTAGATCCAAGCTACTGGGCGATCTACCTCGCGGCCGGCGTATTCGTCGGCTTTTTCGCGGGGCTGCTCGGCATCGGCGGCGGTTCGGTGATGGTGCCGATCCTGTCGCTCACGTTCATCAACCTGGGCTTCTCCGCCGACCACGTCATCCACATGGCGCTGGCCACCTCGATGGCCACCATCCTGCCCGGCGCCATCGCCAGCGCGCGCACCCACCACCAGCACCGGGCGGTCAATTGGCAGGTGGTGAAACGGATGACGCCGGGCATTCTTGCCGGCACCCTGGCCGGCACCGTGTTCGCCTACTTCGCCACCACCGCTTTCCTGAAATATTTCTTTGTCGGCTTCATCTGCTTCCTGGCGGCGCAGCTCCTGTTCAATATCAAGCCGCAGGCGCATC
>CAZCKI010000307.1:0-4593 GCA_964498815.1 uncultured Burkholderiales bacterium | reverse complement strand
ATCAAGGAGTTAGCATGGTTGTGATCAGAATGTCGCGCGGTGGCGCGAAGAATCGTCCTTTCTATAACATCGTCGTCGCCGATTCGCGCGATGCCCGCGATGGTCGCTTTATCGAGCGCCTGGGGTTTTACAACCCGCTGGCCGCCGAGAACGAAGAACCCTTCCGCCTGGCCATGGATCGCCTGACCTATTGGGAATCCAAGGGCGCGCAGACCTCCGACGCGGTCATGAAGCTGGTTCGGCGTGGCAAAAAAGCCGCCAAGCCCACCTAAGGATCTGGTGGTGATGGCGCGGATTGCCGCGCCGTTCGGCATCAAGGGCTGGGTGAAATTGCAGGTTTTTACCGAGTTTGCCGATAGCCTCGACGAGTTTCCGGTCTGGTACCTGCAGGGTCCGCAAGGCTGGCAGGAAATCGAAGTCGAGGACTATGCCATCAACGCCAAGGGAGTGGTCGCCAAGCTGAAAGGCTTTGAGGACCGTAGCGCGGCGGAAAAGCTCGGCAAACGTGAGGTTGCGGTCCCTCGCGAGTGGTTGGGAGATGCCGGGGAGAACGAGTTTTTCTGGGTCGACCTGATCGGCTCCGAAGTGGTGAATACGGCAGGCCAGAAGCTGGGCCGCATCACCACCCTGATGGAAACCGGCGCGAACGATGTGCTGGTGGTGCAACAGACGACCGAGATGGGGGTAGAGGAGCAGATGCTGATCCCCTTCGTCGGCGACGTGATTGTGAAGGTGGACCGCGACGCGAAACAAGTCACGGTCGACTGGAGCGGGGAATATGCATGACGAAGCAGTACGACGTCATCACCCTGTTTCCGGACATGTTCGACGCCATCGCCGATTTCGGCGTGACGCGCAGGGCGCTGGACGAAAAGGCGTGGGAACTGCACTGCTGGAACCCGCGTGATTTCGTGAACGACAACCATCGCACCGTGGATGACCGCCCCTTCGGCGGTGGCCCGGGGATGGTGATGAAGGCGGAACCGCTGGACGCCGCAATAACCGCGGCGATCGACCGGCAAACGAGTTTGGGTTTATCGAAACCTACAGTCGTTTACCTGTCGCCGCAGGCGAAACCGATCACGGATGCAGGCATCCGCGCATTGGGGCAGCAGGCAGGAGTGGTATTCCTGTGCGGGCGATACGAAGGCATCGACGAGCGTTTGATCGAAGCGCGCGTGGATCTGGAAGTTTCGATCGGCGATTACGTGCTGTCGGGCGGCGAACTGGCCGCGATGGTGCTGATCGATGCGATGGTGAGATTGCTGCCGGGCGTGTTGAACGACAGCGATTCGGCGGTGGAGGATTCGTTTTCCCCGGCGCGAAAAGGAATGCTGGATCATCCGCATTTCACGCGGCCGGAAGTGTGGAATGGAGTGGAAATTCCCGCCGTGCTGAAAGGCGGCAATCATGCGGAAATCGCCCTGTGGCGACGCCGTGAAGCGATGAAACGTACTGCAGTTCGCCGGCCGGAGTTACTGAGAGGCCTGCACTGGAGCAAGGAAGAATTGAAACTGCTTGACGAGTTGGTAGATGAAGCCAACAACTTGTTCAAGCCGGAGCAATAGCAGCAACCAAAGAAAGCGCACATCCCTCCACGAAATTTGAGGGCGCTGTGCGAAGGGCCGCAAAGGCTATGACAACCGAAAGGAAACACCATGAACATCATCGAAACACTGGAAAAAGAAGAAATCGCGCGCCTCGCGAAAAAGATCCCCGACTTCGCCGCCGGCGACACGGTGATCGTCAACGTCAACGTGATCGAAGGCGAGCGCAAGCGCGTGCAGGCCTACGAAGGTGTCGTGATCGCCAAGCGCAATCGCGGCCTCAATTCCTCCTTCATCGTCCGCAAGATCTCTTCGGGCGAAGGCGTGGAACGGACCTTCCAGACCTACGCCCCGACCATCGCTTCCATCGAAGTCAAGCGCCGCGGCGATGTGCGCCGCGCCAAGCTCTACTACCAGCGCAAGCGTTCGGGCAAATCGGCGCGTATCAAGGAAAAACTGGACTACGTGTCCACGCAGATGGCGGCGGACAAGGAATAATTTTCCTGTTCCCGGCATCTCCTCAAAACCGCGAGCGCCGCATGGCTCGCGGTTTTTTGTCGCCCAGTTTTGCGATGCCACTCCCTACCCCCGTGTTCGCTATATCATTCCAACCCATGCATGACCTTATCGCCGGAAACGTCTCGTCCTGATGGAAACCGCCACCTACTCCGCCCGCGTCAAAACCCCGTTCGCGACTCTCGGCGTCATCAGCGATGAAAGACACCTGCTCGGCATCCGCTTCCTGCCGATGCAAACTACCGCCCTGGCGCCAGCGCACGACAGCATCGCGCACCTCGTCTGCGTGCAGTTGATGGCCTATCTCGACAATCCGAAATACCGCTTCGACCTGCCGATCCGGCTCAGCGGTAGCAAGCACCAGCTCGACGTGTGGAATGCCATGTGTGCGATTCCGGCCGGCCAGACCCGCACCTATGGGGCGATCGCGGGCGAAGTCGGCTCGGATGCGCGCGCCATCGGCACCGCCTGCGGGCAGAATCCAGTACCGGTAATCGTGCCCTGCCATCGCATCGTCGCCGCCGACGGGCTGGGCGGCTTCATGGGCGGCAAGCGCGAAGACTCGCTCGCCATCAAGCGTTGGCTCCTCGAACACGAACAGGCGATTGCACCAAGGTTGATATGACATCGCGCACAGCAGCCGGCATCATCGACCGCTTTGCCGACAGCCTGTGGCTTTCCGACGGCCTCGCACGCAATACCATCGACAGCTACCGACGCGATATCTCGCAGCTCGATGCCTGGCTGAAAAGCACCGGGCAGGCCGGCGCCGAACAAGCCAGCGCGCAGGACTTGCATGCCTACCTCGCCGACCGGGTCGCCGTACAGCGTGCCAGCCCGCGCTCGACCGCGCGACTCACGTCTGCAATGAAACGCTTTTATCAATTTCTGTCGCGCGAGAAACTGATCGCGATCGATCCCAGCCACGACCTGCATGCACCCAAGATCGGCAGGTCGCTGCCAAAGTCGCTATCGGAGGCGGACGTGGAGGCGTTGCTGGCAGCACCCGACCTTAAGACGCCGCTGGGAGTGCGCGACAAGGCAATGCTGGAAACTCTCTATGCCACGGGACTACGCGTCACCGAGCTCACGACGCTGAAGATCGCGCAGGTATCGCTCGACATGAACGTCGTGCGCGTAACCGGCAAAGGCAGCAAGGAGCGGCTGGTGCCCATGGGCATGAGCGCGGCGGACTGGATCAGGCGCTATCTGGAGGAAGCGCGCGACGCCATCCTCGGCGGCAAGAAGTCGTCCGATCTGTTTGTGACCCATCACGGCAAATGCATGACGCGGCAGATGTTCTGGCACGGCATCAAGAAGCATGCGCTGCGCGCGGGCATTTCTTCCGCGCTGTCGCCGCATACCCTGCGCCACGCTTTTGCCACGCATCTCATCAACCACGGTGCGGATTTGCGGGTGGTGCAGCTGCTGCTGGGACACGCCGATATCACCACCACGCAGATTTACACGCACGTGGCGCAGGAACGGTTAAAACAGTTGCACGCGCAGCATCATCCGCGGGGCTAGATGGAGCTGCTGACCTCGGCCCTGGCGGAATACCCCACCACACTCTGGATCGTTGCCCCACTGGTGGTGCTGTTCGCCTACTTCCTGTTCGGCATCGGTGGCTTCGGGTCGGCGGTCATCATGGTTCCACTGCTGGCGCACTGGCTGCCGCTCACCTTCGTGGTACCGCTGGTGGTGCTGCTCGACCTGGTGGCGTCCGCGATGGTCGGCAAGGCGTCGAGGCAAGCGATCAGCGGGCCGGAACTAAAGCGGCTGCTGCCGTATTTCATTGTCGGCATCATCCTCGGCGTGACCTTGCTGGTGAGCCTGCCGCAGCGCCCGGCCTTGATCGCACTCGGCCTTTTTTGCCTGGTGGTGGGCGTACAAAATATTTTCAGCCCCGGGTTTTCCGGGGCGATTTCGAAATGGTGGTCCATCCCGGCAGGGCTGCTCGGCGGCATGCTGGGCGCCATGTTCGGCACCGGCGGGCCGATCTACATCGTCTACTTGTCGAAACGGCTGTCCGATAAAACGCAGGTCCGCGCCACCATCTCCACCATCATCAGCATTTCGACAGCGATTCGTGCGGTGAGCTATGCGATCTCGGGATTGCTGCTTTCGCTGAAATTGCTGGCGGGGGTCTTGGTATTGTTGCCGTTGATGTTCCTCGGCATCCAAATCGGCAGCCGCGTGCACCTGTCGCTCACCGACGTACAAATGCGCAAGGCGGTCGGCGTGTTGCTGCTGATGTCCGGCGCATCCCTGTTATTGCGCAACCTGTTGACGGCCTCATGAGCAAACCTTCGGAAACCCCGGCCACGCAAATACTGAAGAATAATGGTGTGAGTTACACCGTGCACGTGTACGAATACATCGAGCACGGCGGCACAGGCGTTTCATCGACCTCGCTCGGCGTCGACGAACACCACGTCGTGAAGACGCTGATCTTTGAAGACGACCAGCGCAAACCCCTGTGCGTACTGATGCACGGCGACCGCAAGGTCAGCACCAAGGAGCTGGCGCG
>CAZCKI010000306.1:0-4594 GCA_964498815.1 uncultured Burkholderiales bacterium | reverse complement strand
CGGCGGATTTCAGGCGCACTTGGTAGCCGCCTTTGGAGAGCTTGAGTTGGCCCGACGCCAGTTCGGCGGTGAGTTCGTTACGCTCGCGCTCGGCCACCGAGTAATAGACATACATGGGATCGGTCTGCGCCATGGTGGTCAACAGGCTGTCGCTCGAGGCATTGGCGAGCGAGCCTTCCATTTTTAACGCGCGGCCGATCACGCCTGCGATGGGCGCGGTGATATAGGTATAGCCCAGGTCCACGTTGGCGCTGGCAAACTGCGCCTGCGCCTGTTTTTGCTGCGCTTTGGCGATGTCGAAGGCAGATGCCGCCGTGTCCCATTCCTTCTGGCTGATGGCCTTGGCTTCGATGAGCGGCTTCAGGCGCCCATACTCACGCTCGGCCTGCTTGAAATTGGCGTCCGCGCTGGCGACCCCGGCCTCTGCCTGCGCTGCCGCAGCAGCGTACAAGGCGGATTCCAGCTTGAACAGGGGCTGGCCCGCGCGCACGGTGGCGCCTTCTTCATACAGGCGCTTTTCGACGATACCGTTGACGCGTGCGCGGATTTCCACTTCGCGCGAGCCGGCCGTCTGGCCTACATACTCGTAATCCACCGGGACGTCTTTGGCGGCCACCGCTTGGTAGGTCACCATCGTTGGCGGCATTCCGCCGTGTCCGCCTTGCTGTCCAGGACCGCAGGCTGACAGGGCCGCCAGTACGACGGCTGCGGCGGCATTTTTCTGGGCGAAGAGGGGATAACGACGGGAAAAGGACGTGAAATCTCGGGGGGCCATGCGAAATCCTTTCGGGTGATGTGACGAGCGCAAGACGGAAATAGGAGTGAAAAACGAGTTTATTGGTTGCTTGAAGCGGTAAAAGTCGGTATCATACATACATGCACGGATGTATGTAAAGAGATTTTTGCGCTGCATCAATATTAATGTCAGGAAGCCGCCGGAATGGCCCGAAAGACCAAGGAAGAAGCCCAGGAAACGCGCAACAGACTTCTCGATACCGCCGAAAAGGTATTCAACGAGAAGGGCGTTTCACGTACTTCGCTGGCGGAAATCGCCGAAGCGGCGGGCCTCACGCGCGGGGCGATCTACTGGCACTTCAAAAATAAGGCCGATCTGTTCGAAGCCATGATCCAGCGGGTGGTATTGCCGATGGAAGAAATGGTGGAGCGCTTCGGCGACTTGGCGCTAGACGAGCCGCTGGCCTTCATCAAGGCGGCCGCCATGAATGCCTTCCGCATGATCGAAAACGACGCCCAGGTGCAATGTGTATTCGAGATCATGCTGCACAAATGCGAGGCGATCGGCGACATGGCCGCCGCGCGCGAGCGCCAGGGCGAGAATCGCAATGACTGCCTGATGCATATCGAGCAGGGCTTCGCCAACGCCATCCAGAAGGGGCACTTGCCCAAGTCGGTGCTACCGCGCTCGGCTGCCATCGGCATGCACGCGCTGGTCGATGGCTTGGTCACCAACTGGGTGCTGGCGCCCGGCTATTTCTCGCTCGCCAAGGACGGCGAACGCATCGTCGACGCCTATCTCGCCGGACTCAAGGCGGGTGTACCGGCCCGCGTGCAAGCCGCCGCCTAGTTCGCGCCGGACTGCGCCTTGAACGGCGCGTGATCATGCAGTTCATCGACGTATTCATCCAGTCCATCGCGTTCGCGTCGCAGGAAGTCCTCGACCGCATGGGCGAAGCGCGGCTCCTTGAGCCAATGCGCGGAATGGCATTTGACCGGCAGAAAGCCGCGCGCAAGCTTGTGTTCGCCCTGTGCCCCGCCTTCGAATAGGGCGATACCGCGCTCGATGCAAAACTCGATGGTCTGGTAATAGCAGGTTTCGAAGTGCAGCCCGGAGTGATATTCGCGGCTGCCCCAATAGCGGCCATACAAGGTGTCTGCGCCGAACAGGTTGAGCGACGCTTCGATCGGCACACCCTCGCGCTCGGCCAGCACCAGCAACACGTTTTCCCCCATGCACTCGCCGATCAGGCTGAAAAAGTCGCGATTGAGATAGGGTGTGGAATGGTGCGCGCGATAGGTGCGCCGGTAGCACTCGCCAAAAAAGTCCCAGTCGGCATCGGTAATATCCGCGCCGGTCTTGCGGCAAAAGGTGATCCCGGCGGAAGCGACCTTGCGCCGCTCCTGGCGAATCTTTTTGCGTTTGTCGTGGCTCATGCCGGCCAGGAACGCGTCGAAGTTCGCATAGCCGGCATTACGCCAATGAAATTGCACGGCAGTACGCGCCATCATGCCGGCCGACAGCAATATTTCCTGTTCGGCCGCCGTCGCAAACAGCACGTGCAGCGATGACACATCGTGTTCGCGCGCCAGCGTCAGCATCGCCTCGATCAGGACCTTGCGATCGGCGTCGGTGGCGGCGAGCAGGCGCGGGCCGCTGCAAGGAGTGAAAGGGCAGGCCGCCAACAACTTGGGGTAGTAGGTCAGGCCGGCGCGCTGATAGGCTTCCGCCCAGGCCCAGTCGAACACATATTCGCCGTAACTGTGGCTCTTGAGATAGAGCGGCACGGCGCCGGTTAACACGGCACGGCCGGCCGATTCGCGGCGCAGCAAAATGAATTGCGGCAACCAGCCGGTCTGGGCGGTGGTGCAACCGGCCGCTATCATCGATTGCAGGAAGGCGTGGCGGAGAGTGGGATTACCGCCGGTCAGCGCGTCCCATTCCGCAGGCGCAAGGCCCGACAGGTGTTCGACGATCTCTAGCTGAAATTCACGCATTTCGCCCGGACACTTCACCAAGACCGGCGTTTGGGGGTGTTATTCATTCGATGTGATGACGCAAAAAGTAACAAGGTACATGGATTCCGCCAAACGCCTACGCGCGCACTGGCCGACTTGGAGCGGCATCTGGCGCGCGCTGCTTCGCGCCAATGGAACGACCATTGGCTTGTCGCACCACGCACCATATGCTCGCCCCAAGTCAACCATTGCGCACGTTCCCGGTAAAGTGTCCGAGCTGTCCGTCCGTATAATAAGGGCTGAATCTATCTACTCGTGTCGCTCCCCATGAAAATCGCCGTCGCCCAATTGAATCCCGTTCTGGGCGATCTTGCCGGAAATGCGTCGCGGCTGGCCGATCTCGCGGTTCGCGCGCGGACTGCCGGCGCCGGCCTGATGGTGGCCCCCGAACTGGCGCTGTGCGGCTATCCGCCGGAAGACCTGCTGTTTCGCCACGACTTTCGTGTCGCCTGCGAGCAAGCCCTGGCAGAGCTCGCCGCGCAGATTCGCGGCATTCGGCTGCTGGTCGGACATCCGCTGGTCGCCGACGGCCATCTGTACAACGCAGCCTCGCTGCTCGAAGGCGGTCGCGTCGTGCAAAGCTACCGCAAGCAGCGACTGCCCAATTACCAGGTATTCGACGAGGCGCGCTATTTTTCGCCGGGCGACCGGCCCTGTGTATTCGAGCACGAGGGCGTCAAGATCGGTGTGCTGATTTGCGAAGACCTCTGGTTTCCCGAGCCGATCGCGGCGGCCAAGGCGGCGGGGGCGCAGATGATCCTGGCGCCCAACGCATCCCCCTACGATTTTCGCAAGCTCGATCTGCGCTACGACGTGGTGCGCGCGCGGCTGGCAGAGAGCGCCCTGCCGGTCCTGTACGTGCACATGGTCGGCGGCCAGGATGAGTTGTTGTTCGACGGCGCCTCCTTCGCGATCAACGCTGGCGGTGAAGTGGGATACCAGGCCCGCGAATTTGGGGAAACGCTGGATATCATCGAATATCGGGATGGCGGATTCCATGGCGAGTTGCACGCGCCGCTGACCGAGCCGGCCAGCGTGTACCAGGCGCTGGTGACCGCGCTGGCGGACTACGTCAACAAAAACCAGTTTCCCGGGGTGCTGCTGGGGCTGTCGGGCGGTGTCGATTCCGCGCTGACACTGGCGATCGCGGTGGATGCGCTCGGCCAGGATCGCGTGCACGCGGTGATGATGCCTTCGGATTACACGGCACAGATTTCGCTGGACGATTCACGTGAAATGGCGGGCTTGCACGGTGTGCGCTACGACGAAATCACCATCACGCCGATGTTCGAATCTTTCAAGCAGGCATTGGCAAGCGCCTTTGCCGGACGCTCGCTGGACACCACCGAAGAAAATATCCAGGCGCGGGTGCGCGGCACGCTGCTGATGGCGCTTTCCAACAAGTTTGGAGCCATGGTGGTGACCACCGGCAATAAATCGGAAATGGCGGTTGGTTACTCCACGCTCTATGGAGACATGGCGGGCGGCTACGCGATATTGAAGGATGTCTCCAAGACCCTGGTGTATCAATTGTGCGATTGGCGTAACCGCCAGTCCCGGGTGATCCCGGAACGCGTCATCACCCGTCCCCCCAGTGCCGAGCTGCGCCCCGACCAGAAAGACCAGGACTCGCTGCCCGACTATGCGATCCTCGACCAGATCGTCGAAATGTTCATGGAACAGGATCGCTCTCCCGCCGATATCGTCGCCGCCGGATTCCTGCCGGCCGATGTCACCCGGGTTACGCGACTCCTGAAAATCAACGAATACAAACGCCGCCAAAGCCCGGTGGGCGCAAAAATAACCCGGCGCGGATTTGGCAAGGATTGGCGTTATCCCA
>CAZCKI010000305.1:0-4597 GCA_964498815.1 uncultured Burkholderiales bacterium | reverse complement strand
ATTTGGAGGATTAGGACATGGTGGAGGGTTTATTGGATAAATCAACCCTTGTCTCCCTTGCTGGCACCGCCCCCCCATCCCCACCTTCTGGCCCTCAACGGTGGCCACGCTGCCCCGCAAGGGGGAGGGAGTTGAAATGTGTGCTGCGCCCCAATACTTACTTGCCGGCATCCGCCGACAAATCACCACGCGCCACCGCCTTACCGCGCACCCAGACGGTGTCGATGCTGTCGTAGGCGGCGATGTTTTCCAGCGGGGATTGGCCGAGCAAGACGAGGTTGGCTAACTTGCCGGGTTCGATGGTGCCGACTTCGCTATCGAGCTTGAATTTGCGCGCGTTGTTGAGGGTTGCTGCCTTGAAGATTTGCGCGAGCGAGAGGCCGGCCTTTTGCAGTTGCTGCATTTCGAGATAGCCGTTGAGGCCGGGGAGGTTGCCGTAGGTGGGGCTGGAGGGGGTGTCGGTGCCGAACAGGAAGTTGGCGTCTTTGGCGGCGAGGTAGGCCACCACCTGGTGCACGCGGCGGATGGGGCCGCGCTCGAAGCCGGCCGACATGGCGGCGTCGGGCGCACCCTCTTCGCCGATCTCGGCTTTGAACCACTTGCCTTCGGGGGTGTTGAACCACGCCAGCATCGCCTTGGGCACGACCTTCGGCACGGCGCTCAGTTGGAGATAGCCGGGATCGAAGTACGCGCGCAGGCCCTGCATGACCTGGATGGTGGGCTGGTAGCCGATTTTCTTTTGCACGATGTCGTCGAGCAGCGTTTTGATCTCGGGCGGCAATTCCGGCTTGGCATCGAGCGCGCCCCAGTTCCAGAGACCGTGGGCGATGACGTCGGTGTTGCCGGCGGCGGCGAATTTTTGCGCTTCGAAGGTATTGGCGTGCGTGAGCAAAGGCAGGCCGGCGTCGCTGGCGGCTTTTTTTACATCGGCGAATAATTCCGGCGTCATCACCGGCAGGTTGCGGTCGCGGCCGAAGCCGCGCTCGAAGTGGGCCTTGACGCAGATGCCGCCTGCGAGCTTGACACGGGCGACGTTCGCGGCGGGGGTGTGGTCTTCCGCTTTGTATTGGGGCGGGATGGCGGCGGCCTGCCGGGCATCGTAGACGAAATTGGGAAAGAGCTTGAATCGCACCTCGGCCGGCGCGAACGACATCGGGTAGCCGTTGGCGAGCGGCAGCGGCTCGCCGCAATCATATAGATCGGGATGCGAAGGAGACTTGCGGAAATTATCCAATACGCCGCGATCGAACACGGCAAGGTCGATCAGCGTAGTGTAGCCGAAGTACAGGAAGGAGCGCGGCAATTGCGCGAGGTACTCGCTGATCATCTTCGCCTTGCTGTTGTCCTGCGCGATACCGACTCCGGGGATGGAGGCTAAGTGCACGTGCGAATCGATGAGACCCGGGATCAGGTAGCGGCCCTTGCCGGAGATCACCGTGGCGCCGGCCGGAACCTTGGCGCCGGCGCCACGCTCGACGCGGACGATGCGATCGTTTTCGATCAGCACGCTGCCGATCTCGACGCGGTCGAGCTTCTCGGGCGAGACAAGCGTGACGTCGGCGATCCAGGTGCGGGAGGGTTCGGGTGCGGCGAATGCTGCTATGGACGACAGCAGGCACGCGACTGCCAGGACGGAGAATTTCATTGCGGTGCCAATCTCAAAGGTTGGTTTGCGAATTGCACGGCACAGCGTAACACTCACGCGCCCCGCGCGAGCACGCACTTGATGCCGCCTTGCGGATTGGCCACGTCGCCCAGGTAGCGCGGGATCAGGTGGACGTGCACGTGCATGCGCGTCTGCCCGCCGGCCTTGCCGATGTTAACGCCGACGTTGTATCCGTCCGGGGCATGCTCTTTCTGCACGTCGCGCTGGACTTCATTCAACAGTGCGAGGATTGCCGCCTGCTCGTCCATGGTCATATCGAAAAAATCGGCGACGTGGCGCCGGGGGATGATCATCACGTGGCCGCGACTGAGAGGCGCGTCGTCGATGCGCGCGTAGGCCAGCGCGTTTTCCGCCACGACCTGCCTGGGCGCGCACAGTTCGCAGGATTCGTCGGGCGGGGTCATGGCGCCATCATATATCGGCGACTCCCAGCTTGTGCAGCACGCAAAAAGCGGCGACGAACAGCCCGTAGGTGGCGAAAGCGCCCGCCGCCAGTATCGGTGTGAGGCGGCGCTCGGATTCGGGCGTGGCTGTCAGCGGGTAGGCGCGCAGGTGAATCCAATACGAGGCATAGGCGAGCAGCGTACCGGCGATGACGTCGACAACATAGTGCTGCTTGGTGAAGAGCGTGGACAGCGCCACCAGCGTGGCCCATGCAAACGCCACCACAGCCACGCCGCGATGCAGGCGCGACGCGGCAAACGCCGCCAGGTAGCACTGCGCGACGTGCAATGAGGGAAAGCAGTTGTAGGGCATATCGGAACCGTAGATGAGTCGCAGCGCCAGGGAAGAAAAATCGTCACTGGTCACGGCGGGGTGCGGCGGCGCGCGGGTGGGATAGAGAAGAAAGATCGCAAAGGCCACAAGCCATGCGGTGAGATAGGCGTTGATCACGCGCCGCACCAGCTCCTGCTGGTGGACGATGAACACCGGCAGCAGGGCCGCGCAAAACAGCGAGCCGTAGACCACCGACCATTCCGGCACCAGCGGCAGCGCCAGGTCCAGAGCGAGGGCCGGCGAATGCAAGTTCCAGCGCGACACGATAACGCCGATGACGAGGTAGCCGGGAATGATGGCGAACAGCGTGACCATGGGAATGGTCACGGCTTGGGTGCGGGTAAAGAGCCTGGCCGCCTCGCGAATGTCTTCGCGGAGGGATGTCAGCGTGGCTGCCCATCGCGCCTGTCGCCAATTGAGGGACTTCACATTACTTGCTCAGGCGTGTCGTCCCGGCGAAGGCCGGGACCCAAGTTTGATGGCGTCATGATGCAGCGAAACTTGGGCCCCGGCCTTCGCCGGGGCGACATTTTATTGTCTTCTCTCAATTCCAAATTACGGCCCGGCAGGCTATCAGGGCGTCTACACCGCCTACTTCTTCCCCGCCCCATCCCCATACACATCGAAGTCGAAATATTTCGACTGGATCTTCTTGTACACGCCGTTGGCGCGAATCGCCTTGATGGCGGCGTTGAGCTGGTCGCGCAGTTCGGTGTCGGCTTTGCGCACGGGAATGCCGACGCCGGTGCCGAAATACTTGGGATCGATGTACGAAGGACCGACGAACTGGAAGCCCTTGCCTGCGGGCGTATTGAGAAAGCCCGCGCGCAGCGCTACCAAATCGCCGACCACGGCGTCGATCTTGCCGGCGGCGAGGTCGGCGTAGGCGTCATCCTGCTTGGTGAAGCGCACGACCTCGGCGCCGAGGAAGGTGGCGGTGGCGAAGCGATCGTGGGTGGTGGTGCGCTCGACGCCGATGCGTTTGCCTTTCACGCCCTTTTCCGGATCGAAGCCGCTGCCGGACTTGGCGATGAGGCGCGCCGGGGTCTGGTAATACTTGTCGGTAAAGTCGACCTGGCGCTTGCGTTCTTCGGTGATGGACATCGAGGCGACCACCGCGTCGGTTTGCTTGGAGAGCAGGCCCGGGATGAGGCCGTCGAAATCCTGCTTCACCAGGGCGCACTCGGCTTTCATTTCCGCGCACAGCGCGTTGGCGATATCGATGTCGAAACCCTTGATCTTGCCGTCCGCGCCGATTTCACTAAAAGGCGGATAGGCGCCTTCGACGCCGATCTTGAGTTTGGCGGCGTGGCTGGTGATGGAAACGGAGCAGGACAGGCCGGCTACGAGCAGCGCAATTGCGATTTTTTTCATTGGATTCCCCCCGGAATGGACTATGGATGCGCCATTTTGACACCCTTGCGAGCCGTTGCTTTGTAAAATTCCGTAACGCTGGTGATTCGATCACGTGGCCATCAGCGCCAGCGGCAATGCGACTCCGGCAATCAAGGCGATCCAGCACGACTTTCGCCGGTTGGGATAGGTGAAGGCCATGTAGAGACCGAGCAAGGTGCTCGCGATCAGTGCCGCTCCCATCAAGGCGATCAGCCATTTCATCGGCTTGCCCCAGCCGTTTTCCTCGCGCGGCGGCGGTGCGCCGGCCGGGCGCGGCTTGGCCACGCGCGGCTCGATCCACGCTGCCTCTTTGTGGAACGACCCGAACCACGCCACCCAGTCGCCCTGCTGCCCCGGCACGGCGCGGTAGCTTTCGTGCAACTTGAATACCTGCAGCGTGCCGCTGAAGGCGAAGAACAGGATCAGCGGCGCGAAGAAGACGCCGAAGTAAAAGTGGATCTGGCGCAGTCTATTCATCGGTAGGTTCCTTTTATTTCCTTGGGTTTATTTCGTCGCATACAAGAATCGAGCGTAGCCGATTTCGGCCGCGTTTTTCATGAGTTCGATATTCACCCACGCCACCACATCGCCTAGCGGCCGGTCGCGAAATGGCCAGCGAGTGCGCTCGATGGAGCGGAGGTCGCCTTCCTGCAGTTGTGCCAGTACTTCGCGCCAACGCAGTTGCAGCTCCTCGATCCAATGGCAGGCGGCCTCGGCGCTGCCGGGCCAGGCAATCTGCTCGCGCGTGAGCGAGCCTGC
>CAZCKI010000304.1:0-4606 GCA_964498815.1 uncultured Burkholderiales bacterium | reverse complement strand
GTGCACCTGGATGGCGAGGTCGTTCGCTTCCAAGCACCACTGCGAAGGCCAGCTTTTGGCAATCGGTGTAAGGATATCGAGCAGCAAGGTCGCCTCCTTGCGCGTCGATTCTTCTACGGCGGTCTTTTCTTCGTCCACCAAGCGCGCGCAGTACAGGTTCAGCGCGAGCGCACCTTCCGCGTAGGCTTTTTGCGCGAGCAGCATGCGTCGTACGTCGGTGTGTTCGATCAACGGAATCTGCGGCGAAGACGGATCCTTGGCCTGCGGGTGCCGGCCCTGCGGGCGGTTGCGTGCGTACTCTAGCGCATGCAGGTAGCCGGTGTAACCCAGCATGGTGGCGCCGAGACCCACGCCGATGCGCGCCTCGTTCATCATGTGAAACATGCAGGCGAGGCCCTGATGCGGGTGGCCGACCAGGTAACCCACGGCGCCCATCCGGCCGCCAGGCTGGTGACGGCCTTCGCCGAAATTCAACAATGTATTCACCGTGCCGCGATAGCCCATCTTGTGATTGAGGCCCGCCAAGGTCACATCGTTGCGTTCGCCGAGCGAACCATCGGCATTGACCAGGAATTTCGGCACGATGAACAGCGATATCCCTTTCACCCCGGCCGGGCCGCCGGGAATCTTCGCCAATACCAGGTGCACGATGTTCTCAGCCAGCTCGTGTTCGCCGCCGGATATCCACATCTTGTTGCCGGTGAGTCGATAGCTGCCGTCTACCTGTGGCTCGGCGCGCGTCTTGATATCGGAGAGCGAGGAGCCGGCCTGCGGCTCCGAGAGGCACATGGTGCCCATGTAGCGGCCGGCCAGCATCGGCCGCACATAGGTGTCGATCTGCTGTTGGCTGCCGTGCGCGAGCAGCAGGTTAGCGTTGCCGATGGTGAGGAAGGGATAGCCGGCGGTGGCCACGTTGGCGCCCATGAACCAGGCCATGCAGGCTTTGTCCACCACCACCGGCAACTGCATGCCGCCGAGGTCGTAGTCGTGAGCAGCGGCGATCAGGCCGGCGGCGGCGAAAGCATCGACGGCGGTCTTGATTTCCGGAATCAGGCGCACACCCGGCCCATCCGGCGTTTCCACGATGCGCGGCTCGTTCTGATCGCTTTTCTTGTTGTGCGGCGCGAACAGTTGCTCGGCGAGGCGCGCCGAGGTATCGATGGCGGCGTCGAAGGTCTCGCGGCTATGGTCTGAATAACGTGGCCGGGCGGTCAAAGCTTCTACGTCGAGCCACTCGTAGAGCAGGAAGTCGAGGTCGCGCCGCGACAGGATCAACGACGTCATCAGCCGCGCGGCTTTCGAGGCATGCGCGTAAACACGCGGTCGTACAGCCAGTTCGGCACCATGCGCAGTACCCGCGCAGCGATCCCCATCGACCAGGGGATCACCGTGAAACTCTCCTTCGCCTCGATGGCGCGGGCGAAGCGCACCACGGCTTCGTCTACATCGATCAGGAACGGCATCTTGAATTTATTCACAGCGGTCATCGGTGTCTTGATGTAGCCGGGGCAGATGGTGACCACGGATATGCCGCTGCCGCGCAGTTCCACGCGCAGGCTTTCGCAGTATTTGATGGCTGCGGCCTTGGAGGCGGAGTAGGCGCCGCCGCCGGGGATGCCGCGAAATCCGGCCACGCTGGCGATGCCGACCAGGGTGCCTTTACGGGCCTGCTTCATCGGTTCGACGAACGGGTGAAAGGTCTTCACCATACCCATCACGTTGATATCGAACACTTCCTGGAAAGCTTGCAGGTCGTCTTCGATCTCGGTGAGGGTACCGCGCGACACGCCGGCATTGGCAATGACGATGTCGGGCACGCCGAAACGGGCAATGAAATCGGCGGCAGCGGCCTTGAGACCCGCCGCGTCGCGCACATCGACCGGGTAGACGGCGGGGCGAGGACTCAGTTCTGCGGCGATCTTGTCGAGGAATGCGGCACGGCGGGCGACCAGACCCAGTTGCGCGCCTTGGCGCGCATAGTGCCGGGCGAGCGATTCGCCGATGCCGCTGGACGCGCCGGTAATGAAAATTCGCGGGGAGGTGTCAGCCATCCCCGGATTGTAGCGGTTGTGCGCCTATTTCTTGGCGGCAGCCTTGGCAGGTGCAGGCGCGGCCGCGCGCGATTGCTGGACAATCTGGTCTACGTTGGCGAGCAGTTGTTCCTGCGTGCTACCCACTGTCGGCACCACCTGGAAGCGGCCGTTGACGGTAATCGTCGGCACGCTCGATATCTTGTAGTCGGTGTTCATCTTCAAGGCGCGCTGGATCTTGGTCATGATGCTGAAGGAGTTTTTCATTTCCTCGAACTTCTTCACGTCCACGCCGTTTTTTTCCAGCCACTGGTTCAGTTTGGCCGGATTGGCGATGTTGACGTGCTCGACGTGGAAGGCGTCAAAAATGCGCGCGTGCATGCGATCCAGTTCGCCCATCGCTTCCAGTGTGTAGTACAGACCGACCCCACCCACATAGCCGTTGATACCGTCGACCGGCACGCGTTTGAATTTGACGTCGGACGGCTGCTTCTTGGCCCAGGCCGAAATGGGCGCGTCGAGGCTGAAGCAGTGCGGGCAGGCGTAGGAAAAGAATTCCAGCACCTCGATCTTGCCGTCGTTTTCCACCGGTTGCGGCGGGCTGAGCGGCACGATCGACTGCTGGGCGGATACGGCGCCGGCCATCAGGACGGCCGCAAACAGGGCAAACAAGCGCGAGACTGCGGGCAACGAAGACTTCAGCATGGTTCTATCCTCAATGGAAATCGGAATTTATTCGCCTTTGATGACGGCGGTGGGAATACCGCTTTGAGACAACGAAGCCTTGATTCGGTTCGCTTCTTCCAGGCTGGTGTAGGGGCCGAGGCGTACCCGGTATAACGTGCCCTTGTTGGCGAGGTTGACCGGCTTCACCAGCGCCTCCATGCCGGCAAAGGCAATCTTGGCCTTGAGATTCTCGGCATCGGTGACATTCTGGAAGGCGCCGGCCTGCAGGTACACGCTGTCGCGAATCGCTTCCTTCTGCTCTTCCGGGCCTTTGGCGGGCGGGTGGTCCTTGCCATCCTTGGCATTGTCTTTCCTGGCTTCGACGGCAGGTTTGGCGGGCGGCTCGGGCGCTTTCTTGGCTGTCGCGTCCTTTTCACCGGGCAGAATCTGATAGAACTCGAAGCGCGGCTTTTCGTTGGCGCCGGCTGCGGTGGCGGGCGTATCCGGCTTGGCGTTCGCTGGTTTAGCGGGAATCGTGGGCAGCGCTTCCACCGGCTTCGCTTTTTCGACGAACGGGCTGTTGGCCCGGTTCAGCCAGATCGCCACCCCCAACGCCAGGGTAATGCCGAGCAGCAAGCCGATCAGGATACCGGCCAGCATCGGGTGCATGCCGGGCTTGCCGGAGCCGCCAGAGTGGCGGGGTGCGGCGGGTTTGAAATCTTTTGCCATACGCTACATCTTCTCCGGAGCGGACACGCCCAATACGGCGAGTCCATTGCGCAATACCTGCCTGGTCGCCAGCACCAAGGCCAGCCGCGCCTGCTTCAAGGCCTCGTCTTCGACCAGAAACTTCTCGGCATTGTAGTAGCTATGCAACTTGGCGGCGAGTTCGGACAAATAGACGCAGACCAAATGCGGGGCCAACTCGCGCGCTGCGGTTCCCAGCAGGTCGGGGAATTCGGCCAGGGCACGCAGCAGATCCGATTCGTACGGACTGACCAGTGGTGCGAGATCGGCTGCGGCCAGCGATGCGGGGTCGCCCCCCCACAGCTCCATCACCCGGCAGATGCGCGCGTGTGCGTACTGCACGTAGTACACGGGGTTGTCCTCGGAGCGGCTCTTGGCGAGATCGATATCGAAGGTCAACTGCGAATCGGACTTGCGCATGACGAAGAAATAGCGGGTCGCATCGCGACCGACTTCGTCGATCAGGTCGCGCAACGTAACGTAGTTGCCCGCGCGCTTGCCAATTTTCACTTCTTCGTCGCCACGCATGACGGTGATCATCTGGTGCAATACGTAATCCGGGTAGCCCCTGGGCACGCCCATTTCCATCGCCTGCAGGCCGGCGTGCATGCGCGCCAGCGAGCCGTGGTGATCGGCGCCCAGCTCGGTGATGGCGCGCACGAAACCGCGCTGCCACTTGGTGACGTGATAGGCGATGTCCGGCACGAAGTAGGTGTAGCTGCCGTCGGACTTTCGCATCACGCGGTCTTTGTCGTCGCCGTAGTCGGTGCTGCGCAACCACAGCGCCCCGTCCTTGTCGTAGGTGTGACCCATTGCGACCAGATGCTTGACGGTCTTGTCGACCAGCTGGTCGGTGTAGAGCGCGGTGGTCGCGGAATCCTTGTCGAACTGCACGTCGAAGGCCTTCAGGTCGAGGTCCTGCTCGTGACGCAAAGCAGTCACCGCAAATTTGCGTACTTCCTCAAGATTTTCGCCTTGAATATCCCGGGGGTGCTCGGCCGCATAGCGCACCGCAATGTCGACGATGTATTCGCCGCGATAGCCGTCTTCCGGGAAGGTTGCTTCGATGCCGGCCTTTTCGCGCAGGCGGGCCTGCACCGACAGCGCCAGATTGTTGATCTGTGCGCCGGCGTCGTTGTAGTAAAACTCGCGCGAAACCTGCC
>CAZCKI010000303.1:0-4609 GCA_964498815.1 uncultured Burkholderiales bacterium | reverse complement strand
TGACTACGGATATCAGCTCCGCCGTCGACGCAATACACTGCCGCAATTGCGAGCAGCCGCTGATCGCGGCGCAGGCGTATTGCGGCCACTGCGGGCAGCGCGTGGTGCACGGCCGGCTGACGCTGCACGAGGTCTGGCACGATTTGATCCACTCGCTGTTTCACGTCGATCGCAGCGCGCTCTCGTTGCTGCGTGCCTTGTTGGCAAGGCCCGGCACGGTCGCGCGCGAATACGCTGAGGGCATGCGACGGCGTTATTTCGGGCCGTTCGGCTTTCTGGTGGTGTCGGTCAGCCTGGCGGCGGCGGCCATTGCCGCCAGCGGATTCAATAATGTGCAGTCGGATGGCGTCACGGTCTCGCCGCTCGCGCAGCTATTTCAGCGACACATTAATCTCCTGTACCTGCTGCAGGTGCCGCTGATCGCGTGGCTGTCGGCCATGCTGTTTCGCCGCGAGGGCCGAAATTTTGCCGAGCATCTCGTGCTGGCTGCCTATACCTCGGGCATGCGCGCCATCGCCATCGTCGTCCTGCTGGTGCCGCTTTGGTTGCTGCTGGACCGGGATCAGGATGCGCAAATGATGCTGTTCGGCGCCTACTTCGCGATCTGGGTGCTGTACTACGCGGCCTCTTGCGCGCAGTTTTTCGATGGCGGCCGCGTGACGGGATTCCTGAAAGGCGTACTGGTCGCGCTGATCGCGCAGGGCCTCACGCTGGTCGCCTTCAGCGGCATCTACGGCATGCTGGTCCGGGTGATGTCGCTTCGCTAGCTGCGGCGGTCAGGCAAAAACGTCAAGCAGAATGACTGGAAGCTAACCCCACTTTCTGCCCTACTAGCGGTGGGGCAGTTCGCCATGGTCCCGGTTTTGCCGACCGAATATATCGCCATTGTTTATTCCAAGCCCTTCATTTTTAAGCGGTTTTTTTGGCGAAAAATGGCCGATTTGCGGCTTTTACATCATTTGGAAAGCATAAAAAACGTCGCCCCGGTCCTTCGACGGGCTCAGGATAGACCGGGCAATGCCCGGGTCGGGGTCCATTGGCGTTTGTCGCAGGTGCTACTAACGACGCTGGATCCCGGCCTTCGCCGGGATGACGGACTATATTGAGATGGATCCTGGAGCTTACTTCGACCCCACCACAAACTGGTTGCCGTCCGGGTCCTTCATGATCATGTAGGTGCCCCAGGGCTCCTTCTTGGGTTCGGTGATGTCCACACCGCGCTGTTTCAGTTGCCGGTAGGTGGCCTCTGCGTCGTCGCAGGCCAGCGAGCCGTTGAAAAAACCGCCGATGCGGTCCTCGTGTCCCTCGGGGGTGAAAAGAACGAAGCGCGTTTCCGAGTCGCCGATGCGCAGTTCGATCCAGCGCTGCTTATCGTTGAAAGGCTGGTCGGTGGCGACGCGGAAGCCCAGCTTCTCGGTATAGAAGGCGAGGGCGCGGTCCTGGTTGGTAACGGGGACGCTGGCGAATTTGAGGTGGGTGATCATGGTGGCTCCTGGAAATGTCCGTTGTTGACGGGAAGAATGTTGGCACGAAACCATTGCCCCCAATGCTCATCACAGCTATAGTATTTATGAGTGAAGGCCAAACTAAGCTGTCATTCCGGCGAACGCCGGAATCCAGTGTCGTCACGCTTTCAAGCCGCTGGATTCCGGCTTCCGCCGGAATGACAAACTAGCGTGATTCGATCAGTCTTTTAGTAGATGGGAACCCGATGAGTTCACTGTCCTTGGATCAATACGTGGTGGACGTGCTGATGCCCGACCTGGTCGGCCACGACCGCTCGCCCTCGGCCTTCCTGGTCTATCTCTACCTCTGGCGCATGGGTGGCGCCAAGGGCCGCGCGCAAGTCAGCTATACGACCATGGCGGCGGACACGGGACTGTCCAAGGCGAGCGCGCAGCGGGCGGTGGCGATTTTGAAGCGGCGGAAGTTACTCACCGCGAGCAAGGCCAGCGCGACCAGCGTGCCGGAGTATCGGGTGGTTCGGCCTTGGTTGGGGCGGATGCCGTAGCGGTTTATCTCCTTTACTTTAAATCAAACATTAGTTCTTCTATATGGCATCGAGTTACCTCCAATTGTCCGACGTCACGCGTGCCTTTGAAGAGCTTGGCGGAGAAGCGGACTGGCTTGATGTCGAGGCCCGAGTCATCGTAAATCGCGGGAACGGATTTTCTCCATACAAGGATTGGCACAACTACAGGACCACAATGTTTCAGGTTGTTCAACAGCATTGCGAGGGATATCAGAAATTTAAGGGCGATGTCTTTTTCGTGAAGGTCCGAGATGCCCGCTTTCGTTTGGCATCTTTTCCGCCCACTGTCCCGAAGCACCAGCAACTGTCGCCGGAGAATATTCATCCCGAGACTGTTTTAGGGGAAAACGTGTATGTCGTGGGCGCTGTTAGACAAGTCCTCATTAACGCGTATGAGCGTGATCCGGAGGCAAGGAAAAAGTGCATTCAGTATCACGGAACGTCATGTGCGGTCTGTGGTTTAAATTTTGAAGAGCGATATGGTTCAATTGGAAGGGGATTTATCCATGTCCATCACCGAAAGCCATTGGCAACGCGAGAAATTTATCAGCTTGACCCAATCAAGGATCTAGTTCCGGTCTGCCCTAACTGTCATTCCATGCTCCATTCGTCGGATCCGCCATTGTCTATCGAGCAGCTAAAGGCCTTGGTCATACAAAAATGCAGCTAGTGCTTTTACCCGGCATGGACGGGACGGGCGATTTATTCGACGACTTTGTCGTTGAGGTCAGGACAAGGCTTTCCGTACAAGTAATCCGCTATCCATTGGATCGCCCAATGACTTATGCGGACCTCGTCGAGCACGTCAAGCCGCAACTCCCCACGAATGGACAATTCGTCTTGCTTGGGGAGTCGTTCGCCGGCCCTATCGCGATTGCCGTCGCAAAATCGGCACCACCGAATATGATTGGACTCATCTTGTGCGCTTCTTTTGCGAAGAGGCCGCGGCCCTTGGTGGCGAAAGCTGCTGTTCTGTGCAGCGGCCTTGCGCTTCTTGGCGCTCAGTCGTCGTTGGCTTGGCGGTTTGTATTGGGGAAGTTTTTCACCACATCCTTGTTCACTTCAATACGCAATGCAATTCGCAAGGTTGATGCAAGAGTAATGGTTGTCAGGGCACGAGAACTAGCGAAGGTCGATGTTTCCACGGAGCTTGCCGCTGTTAAGGTCCCAATCCTCTATCTCAAGGCACTTTCCGATCGTCTGGTTCTTTCAAAATCGTGTAAGCACATCATTTCCACCAATTCGCGTGTCGAAGTTCGCGCAATTGACGCCCCGCATTTTGTTTTGCAAGCCACACCGAAGCTCGCAGCAGCCGAAATACTCCGTTTTTGCGAACAACTCACAAGCGATTGATGGTTTTTCGAGGATTCGATGGTGATTTTTCCGGCCGTCCGCACTCAAATGGCGCGTTAAAGTCAGTTTTATGACCAAATACCCGCGTAACAGAGCCAAAAACCACGGGACTTTCAAGGCCTTAGCTGGTAAAATGCGCGATTAACTTTTCTCGATTGCGCATCATGTCCCGGCCTCTCCGTAATATCGCCATCATCGCCCACGTTGACCACGGCAAAACCACCCTGGTGGATAAGCTGTTGCACCAGGCGGGTTCGTTTGCCAAGCACCAGCACATCGCCGAGCGGGTGATGGACTCGAACGACCTGGAGCGGGAACGCGGGATTACGATTCTGGCCAAGAACACGGCGGTGGATTTCGAGGGCGTGCACATCAATATCGTCGACACCCCCGGCCACGCCGATTTCGGCGGTGAAGTTGAGCGCGTGCTGTCGATGGTGGACGGCGTGCTGCTGCTGGTGGATGCCGTCGAAGGCCCGATGCCGCAGACGCGTTTCGTGACCAAGAAGGCACTGGCGCTGGGCCTGAAACCCATCGTGGTGGTGAACAAGATCGACCGCGACGGCGCCCGTCCGGACTGGGTGGTGAACCACACTTTCGAACTGATGGACAAGCTCGGCGCCAGCGAAGCGCAGCTCGATTTCCCCATCGTCTATGCCTCGGCCCTGAACGGCTGGGCAACCATGGACCTGAAGGAAAAGCCCGCCGATATGCGGGCGCTGTTCGAGGCCATCCTCAAGTACACGCCGGTACCCGAGGGCAACCCGGATGAACCGCTGCAGCTGCAGATCGCGGCACTCGACTATTCGAGCTATGTGGGCCGCATCGGCATCGGCCGCATCCGCCGGGGCAAACTCAAGCCCGCGCAGGACGTGATGCTGATGATCGGCGACAAGACGCCGCGTAAGGTGCGCGTGAACCAGGTACAAGGTTTCCAGGGCCTGAGCAAGGTGCCGATGGAGCTGGCGACCGCCGGCGAAATCGTGCTGGTCACCGGTATCGACGATCTTTCCATCGGCTGCACGCTGGCCGATACCGAGAGGCCGGAAGCGTTGCCGATTTTGGGCGTGGACGAGCCGACTTTGACCATGAATTTCCAGGTCAATACCTCGCCCTTCGCGGGCCAGGAAGGCAAATTCGTCACCAGCCGCCAGTTGCGCGAGCGTCTCGACAAGGAACTGCTGGTGAACGTGGCGTTGCGAGTGGAAGATACCAATGAGGCCG
>CAZCKI010000302.1:674-4623 GCA_964498815.1 uncultured Burkholderiales bacterium | reverse complement strand
TGGCGGGGCTCAACAACCTCATCAATCTCAATAGCGGCAACGCCTTTGTCACCGAGTCCGACGACGTCGTCGCCCAGGCGATCGGCGCATCGGCCGTGCTCAACCCTGTGCTGACCACGGCCGCCGCCACCGACGGCCTGTTTGCCAACAACTCCATCGCGTTGCAACTGCGGCAGGTGGCGCGCATCCTGGGGGCGCGCAACAGCGTCGGCCTGAAGCGGCAGGTGTTTTTCGTCTCGCTGGGCGGATTCGACACCCACACCAACGAAATCGCCACGCACAATAATCTCTACGGCCAGCTGGCGCCGGCGATGCGCGCTTTTTACGATGCCACCGTGCAACTCGGCATCGCCGCCAATGTGACCACCTTTACCATGTCCGATTTTGGCCGTACCTTGAAACAGGCCTCCGGCGGCGGCTCCGACCACGGCTGGGGCAACCACCAGCTGGTGATGGGTGGTGCGGTCAAGGGCGGCGACCTGTACGGCACCTTCCCCAACCAGACGCTGGGCGGACCCGACGACGTCACCACCAACGGCCGCTGGATTCCCACCACCTCGGTCGACCAGTACGGCGCGACGCTCGCCAAATGGTTCGGCGTGGCCGCCAGCGACATGGCGACGGTATTTCCCAACATCGGACGTTTCAGCAAGACCGACATCGGTTTCCTGGGATAAGCAGCTGAATTTGAAAGAAAACATGTTTACCCCGGAAGGGCCGCGCAAGCGGCCCTTTTTGCTGAAGACGGATTTTTTGGCGCGCGCCATCACCCGTTTGCGGTACAAGGCGCACAATGCTTTCTTGCTACAATCGGCGCAGACGACCGCTTCGGTCGACAGAGCAAGCAGGGGGAGAAATGAAAAAAGTTGCGTTCTGGACAACGGACTGGTTTTTTGGTCTCGTCATCGTCCTCGTGGTCGTGATCCTGAGCCGCGCCACCGATGTCTTTACTGGCATCGAAATCAAGGCTTACGACCTCGGCGTTAGTGCCACCACCAAACCCCCCAGCGACAAGGTCGCGGTAATCGCCATCGACGAGCAGTCGATCGCCAACATCGGCCGTTGGCCGTGGCCGCGCGACATCCACGCCAAGATGATCGACAAGCTGGCCGGCGCCAAGGTGAAAGTGATCGGCTATACCGCCTACTTTTTCGAGCCGCAGCAGGATCCGGGCCTCTTGTACATCACCAAGCTGATGGAGATTTACAACCGCAACAAGCCGCCGGAAGGTGCGCCCGAGGCAGTTCCCGCCAAAGGCAAGCCGGCGCCGGTTGCAGCGCACGCCGACCTTGGTGAATTCGGCGCGGTGTTGACGGAAGCCGAGACGGCGCTGAACACCGATCGCATTCTCGCCGACAGCATCAAGAATGCCGGCAATGTGGTGCTGCCGACCTTGTTCGATCCGAGCAATGACCCGCCGCCGGGACGGCCCGACAAACCCCTGCCGGAATGGATCACCAAGAACGCCATCAGCGGCAATTCCGGCAACGGCGACGGCGTTGTGTACGGTCAACCCGGCGCCAATTTCCCGATCGACGAATTGGGCAGTGTCGCCGCGGCGCTGGGCCATTTGACCGCCATACCGGACGCCGACGGCGGCGCGCGCCACGACATTACGGTGGTCGATTACTTCGGTCAGCAGTATCCCTCGTTCGCGATGATGGTGGCGGCCAAGAGTCTCAATCTCGGCGCCAAGGATTTCCGTGTGACCCCGGGTGAAAGCGTTTCGCTCGGTACGCTCAGAATCCTCACCGACGAACACGGCCAGATGCTGCCGTATTTTTACAAGAACCAGGGTGAGCGCCCGGCGATTCCGGTCGATTCCTTTTTCGACGTCATCACCGGCAAGATTCCGGTGCAAAAATACCAGGACAAGATCGTCCTGATCGGCGCGACCGCCGCCGGCCTCGGTACCGCGCAGGTCACCCCGATCGGCTCGCTGACGCCGGTGGAGCGGTTCGCGCATTCGGTCTCGTCGATCCTGCAGCAACAGTTCTTCCGCACCCCGACCTGGGCGAAGGCCGTGACCATTCTCGCCTTCCTGCTGATAGCGGCGTACCTGATCGCGATGCTGCCGAAATTGAAAGCGGGCCCTGCCGCCGGATTTACCGCCATCATTTTTGTGGCCCTTCTGGGTACCCACTTCGGCCTGATGATGGGTCCCGGCATCTGGGTGCAGCTGATGCTGCCGGCGGCGCTGCTGCTGATCGGCCACCTGTTGCTCACCACCAAGCGCTTCCTGATGACCGAGCGCGGCAAAGAGCAGTCCGAACTGGCCGGCGCCGAATCGAACCGCATGCTGGGCCTCGCCTTCCAGCAACAGGGCCAGCTCGACATGGCCTTCGACAAGTTCCGCAAGTGCCCGGTGGACGAGCAGGTGATGGAAAACATCTACTCGCTGGCGCTCGATTTTGAACGCCGCCGCCAGTTCAACAAGGCCGAATCGGCGTTCATGTACATCAACCAGCACGATCCCAAGTTCCGCGACGTGGCCGAGCGTATGAACCGCGCCAAGGCCATGTCGGAAACCATCATCCTCGGTGGCTCCAGCGCTGCACGCGGCGCGCAGGCGACCATGATGCTGACGGGGCAGGGCGAGAAACCTACGCTCGGTCGCTACACCATCGAAAAGGAACTGGGCAAGGGCGCCATGGGTGTGGTGTATCTCGGCAAGGACCCGAAAATCGGCCGCGAAGTCGCCATCAAGACCATGGCGCTGTCCTCCGAGTTCGAGGGTGACGAACTGCAGGAGGCCAAGGACCGTTTCTTCCGCGAGGCCGAATCGGCCGGCAAGCTCGACCACCCCAACATCGTGCGCATTTTCGATGCCGGCGACGAGCACGACCTGGCCTACATCGCGATGGAGTTCCTGAAAGGCAAGGACCTGGTGGACAACACCAAGGTGCCGAACCTGCTGCCCTTCGACGAGATGTGCGACATCATGATCAAGGTGGCGAGCGCGCTCAACCACGCCCACGAACAGGGCGTGTTTCACCGCGACATCAAGCCCGCCAATATCATGTACGACGGCGAGTCCAAGGTACCCAAGGTGGCCGACTTCGGCATCGCGCGCGTCACCGATTCTTCCAAGACCAAGACCGGCATGGTGCTGGGCACGCCCTCCTATATGTCGCCGGAGCAACTGGCCGGCAAGAAGATCGATGGCCGCTCGGACCTGTTCTCGCTGGGCGTGAGCTTCTATCAGCTGGCCTGCGGGCGCCTGCCGTTCAACGGCGAATCGATGACGCAATTGATGTTCGCCATCGCCAACGAGCCGCATCCCAACATCCTTGAGTTCAACCCGGCGCTGCCGTCCTGGGTGCCCGAATTCCTGGACCAGGCGCTGGCCAAGAACTACGAAGACCGCTTCCAGAACGGCGACGAATTCGCCAATGCCATCAAGGCCTATCGGATGGCGGGCTAACGCCGGTATGGCGGATTGAACGCGCGGCAAGCGTTACCGGCAAAAACGCGCCTTCGGGCGCGTTTTTGTTGATAGCTCTCCTATAATGGGATTTTTGCACCGCACCATTCGCGACCATGCCCCTCTCCGAACCCAAATCCCCCCGCATCCCGCTGCACCATCGCGAAATCCACGCCCGCGGTTATAAGCGCGAGGACGGCCTGTTCGACATCGAAGGCCATTTGCACGACAGCAAGGCCTACGATTTCAAGGTCCACAGCGGCGAGCGCAAGGCCGGCGAGCCGGTGCATTCGATGTGGCTGCGCATCACTATCGATGCCACCCTCACCATCGTCGATGCCGAAGCGTCCTCCGATGCGCATCCCTATCCCGGTTACTGCGGTAGCATCACGCCCGACTACAAGAAGCTGATCGGCCTCGCCATTCGCCCCGGCTTTACCAATCGCGTGCGCGAATTGCTGGGTGGTACGGAAGGTTGCACGCATCTCACCGAATTGGTCGGCACACTCGCCACCACCAGTTTCC
>CAZCKI010000302.1:0-664 GCA_964498815.1 uncultured Burkholderiales bacterium | reverse complement strand
CATGGCCGGGCAGATCTCGCAGTCCCCCGACCGCAAGCCTTTTCAACTGGATCGCTGCCACGCGCTCGCGGTCGATGCACCGGCGGTGGCGAAGTTTTATCCGCAGTGGTATCAAGGAAAAAGCGAAGGAAAAAGCGAAGGAAAAAGCGAAGGAAAGAGCGAAGGAAAAAGCGAAGGAAAAAGCGAAGGTCCGGCAACCAGCGGCGGTTCGCAGGAACCTTGAACCAAGTCATGGCAAGCCACGCAGTAAAATAGCAAAGTTCAAAAAGAAGCCGGGTCCGCCTTGTATAGCCGGAAACCCGTCCGTTCCAACCGAATTTCTCAAGTGAGCCCTCTCCATGAATGTCCACGAATACCAAGGCAAGGAAATTTTGCGCAAATACGGCGTCGCCACGCCGCGCGGCGTCGCCTGTTTCTCGGTCGATGAGGCTGTCAAGGCTGCCGAGACGCTGGGCGGCAAGGTCTGGGTGGTGAAGGCGCAAATCCACGCCGGCGGGCGCGGCAAGGGCGGCGGCGTCAAGGTCGCCAAGTCGATCGCCGAAGTGCGCGACCACGCCTCGAAAATTCTCGGCATGACCCTCATCACCCACCAGACCGGGCCCGAGGGCAGGCTGGTGAAGCGCCTCCTGATCGAAGAGGGCGCGGACATCCAGAAAGAACTCTA
>CAZCKI010000301.1:0-4632 GCA_964498815.1 uncultured Burkholderiales bacterium | reverse complement strand
AAAGTGCTGTGCCCGGTGCTGATGCTGCGCTCCGAGCACGACGGCATCGCCACCGACGAGGACGTGATCGCGTTTTTCACGGCGCTACCCAATCCGGACAAACAGTTCGTCAAGCTGGCCGGCTTGTCGCACACGGCGCCGCTGGGCGTAAATCGCCAGCGTTTTTGGCACCAGGTGTACGCATTCCTGAAACTGCCGGCGCGCGTGGACCTGGCCGGCAGTGCGGTGGACGCGAAGCCGCACTGACACTCGGAATGGCTGCGCAGGCGGAATTTTGTGCGTGGCGGGCTAGATACTCCGCCCTAGCTTTGTCCAATACGGTGCGCGCAGTTCCCGCTTGAGGATTTTGCCCGCCGCGCTGCGCGGGAATTCCGCCAGCATCACCACCTGCGACACGCGCTGGTAGCGCGCGGCAACGCGCTCGTTGATCCATTCGCGCAACTGCTCCGGTGATGTCGTCGCACCCGCTCGCAAAACCACCGCCGCCAGCGGCGTCTCGCCCCATTGCGCGTGCGGGATGCCGAACACCGCGACCTCGCGCACCTCCGGGTGCTGGGCGGCGATTTCCTCGATGTCGCGCGGATAGACCTTGACGCCGCCTGAGTCGATCATGTCCTTCTTGCGGTCGACCAGGTAGAGATATCCTTCTTCATCCAGGTAGCCCAGGTCGCCGGAAAAAATCCAGCCGTCGCGAATCGTTTGTGCCGTGAGTTCGGCTTGCTTGAAGTAGCCGCTCATCATGAGCGGCCCGCGTCCGACGATTTCACCCACCTCGCCGGCCCTGGCGTCGCTGCCGTCCTCGCGCACGATACGCACCTGGGAAAACGGCGGTGGAACGCCGACCGAACCCGCCTTGCGCACGGCATCGCGCCGGTCGAGGATGGTGAGGAAGCCTTCGGTCAGACCGTAGAGTTCATACAGGCGTCCCGGCAACAGCGCATTCAGTTTGTCCTTGTCCGGCCGCAGCAACGGCGCGCCCAGCGACAGGATGCATTCCAGCGACGCAAGCCGCGCCTGCACAAAGTTAGGTGACGCCAGCAGTGCGACGATTTGCGAAGGCACCAGCATGATATGGGTGACCCGCTCGCGCTCTATTGCAGCGATCGTCTCCTCGGCATCGAACTGGCGGTGCAGGATATAGGTGCCGCCGAGGTAGAAGGCCGGCATCATGGTGACGAAGGCGCCGTTGAAGACGATGGCGCCGGTATGCAGGACGCGCGACTCCGGTGTCATGCGCAAGGCGGCCGTCATCAGGGTGCAGTACATGGCGCGCACCGCGTGCGGATGCATGATGCCCTTCGGCTCGCCAGTGGTGCCGCTGGTGAACATGATGTTGAACAGATCGTCTGCGGCGACGACCGCCGGGACAAGTTCATCGGACTGGTTTGCCGCCAATACCCGGTAGTCGGAAAATTCCGGCGCCGCGCCGTCGATCAGCAAAATGTGTGGTGGCAACTCGCCTTGCATTTCGCGCAGCATTGGCAGCAGGGAAGACTGTGCGACGACGCAGCACGCATCCGAACCGCGCAACAGGCTGCTGAGACCGGCGCGCATCAGCAGCGGCGACAGCGGCACCAGCACCGCGCCGATGGTTGGCACCGCCCAGTACAGTTCCAGCAACTCCATCGAATTGGCGGCGACCGTAGCCACCTTGTCGCCGCGGACTATGCCGAGCGAGCGCAGCAGGTTGCCGGCGCGCGCGACCCGCGCCCAGAACTGCCGGTAGCTGAGCCGCTCCTCGCCGAACACCACCGCGGTGGCATCCGGCCGGTAGCGGGCCTGGTGGGAGAGGAGGGTGGCGAGTTCCAGCATGCTTTGCGTTTCCGGGTCGAAATTGGGTGGCGGTCTTCAGTCGGCCGGTGCGGCCGCTTTGCGTCCGCGCAGTGTGCCAACGATACCGGTGGGGAAGTAGTACACGGACAGCACGAACAGCACCCCCAGCCACAGCAGCCAGCGGTCCGGCGAGAGCAGGGCGGCCAGCCAGGGCAGCCCGCTGGCCGCTTCGCTCGCGAGCCGCAGCAGGTCCTGCAAGTAACTTTGCGCGGCCACGAACAGCGCCGCGCCGACCACTGCGCCGTACATGGTGCCCATGCCGCCGATCACCAGGATCAGTAACACGTCCAGCATGACTTCGAACGAAAGGGAGGTGTCGGGGCCGTTGTAGCGCAGCCACAGCGCCAGCATCACGCCGGCCAGCGTGGCGAACAGGGCCGACAGCACGCTGGACAGGATGCGGAACACCACCACCCGGTAGCCGAGCGCTTCGGCGCGGAATTCGTTTTCGCGGATCGCCTGCAGTACGCGTCCGAATGGCGAATTGACGATGCGAATCAGCGCCAGCAGCAAGGCCAGCGCCATCGCGAACAGGAGGTAGTAGCACAGCAGATGCCCATCGAGCGCGACACCCAGCCAGGGCGTGTCGCCGAAACTGTGACCCGGTGACAGCCATTCCGGCAGCTTGAAACTGAGACCGTCCTCGCCGCCGGTGAGGTCCGACAATTGCGAGGCCAGCGTCTGGAAGGCGGAAGCGAACGCCAGCGTGATCATCGCAAAGAAAATGGCGCGCACGCGCAAGGAGAACAGGCCAATGGCGAGCGCCAGCAACAAGGACAGGCACAGCGAGGCCGCAACACCGACTGCCAGCGCCTGCCAATTCGCACCCCAGCGCGTGCAGGCGATCGCCACGCCGTAGGCGCCGATGCCGAAAAACAGGGTGTGGGCAAAGCTGACGATGCCGGTATAGCCCAGCAGCAGGTCGTAGCTCGCCACCAGTACGATGAAGACGAGGATTTTCGCCGCCACGCTCAGCGCTTTCACACCCGGCAGGAGGAAGGGGGCGAAGGCCAGAGTCAGCAGAATGAGGACGAGCAGCACGGCCAAAGCGCGGCTCTGAGGCAGGTCGTTGGAAAGCAGTCTCTTCAGCATCATCGATTCGTCACCGGATAGACGCCGCGCGGGCGCCACAGCAGCACCGCCACCATCAGGCCGATGTTGGAAAACAGCGCCACCTTGGGGGCGAGAAAGCCGGTGTAGTTCGCCATCAACCCGACCAGCAGTGCGCCGATCAGCGCGCCGCTGGTGGAGCCGAGGCCGCCGATGATAATGACGATGAAGATCAGCACGTTGACCTGTGCGCCCATCTGCGGCACGACATTCTGCTGATAAAGGCCCCACATCACCCCGCCGAGACCGGCGAGTGCGCTGCCTGCGACGAATACGGCGACGAACAGGCGGCGAATCCGGTAGCCTAACGACTCAACCATTTCGCGATTGTCGACACCGGCGCGAATCAGCAAGCCGATCTTGGTGCGGTTCAGGGTCCAGACCAGCGACGCATACACCAGCACGCCCAGCAACATCGCCAGCACGCGATACTTTTCGACTGCGGCCTCGCCCAATAACCACGCGCCGCGCAGGCCTTCCGGCAGCGGCAGCGGAGTCTGCTGCGGCCCCCACACGATCTTGATCGCCTCCTCGCCGATGATCATGCCGCCCATGGTGATGAGGATTTGCTTGAGGTGCTGGCCATAGACGGGGCGCACCAACAGGCGCTCGAAGACCAGGCCGATGGCGCTCGCCACCGCCATCGCGGCCAGCATGGCGAGGAACACGGCGGCGAGATTGCGTGCGAGGTCGGCCGAGCCGGTCCAGTCGCCCATGGCGCCCAGCACGCTGGTGGCGACGAAGGCGCCGATGGCGATAAACACGCCGTGGCCGAAATTGAGCACATCCATCAGGCCGAATACCAGCGTCAGGCCGGAAGCGATGATGAAGACGATCATGCCCATCGCCAGACCCGCCACCGTGAGCGTGAGCCAGGTCGAGGCGGAATCAAACCAGGGCAGCGCCAGCAGGGAAATCGCCGGCACCAGCGCCAGCGGCTGCCAGTCGAATGACATGCGCGGCCTGGCCGTGGAGTGCGGGGCGTTCACAGCGCAAGCCCCAGCAAGGAGCGCTGCAAAGCCGCGTCGGCGGCGAATTCCGCCATGTCTCCCGCATGTACGATGCGACCGTCCTCCATCACCGCGACGTGATCGCCGAGGCGCTGCGCGAACTGGATATTCTGCTCGACCAACAGGATGGTGACCCCCGCCGCTTTCAGTCCGGCAAAGGCAGCGATCATATTGTCGACCATGACGGGGGCCAAGCCTTTGCTGGGCTCGTCGATGATCAGCAATTGGCGTGGTTCGACGATGGCGCGCGCCACCGCCAGCATCTGCTTCTGGCCGCCGGAGAGCTTTCCCGCCGGATAGTTCCAGAACTTCTCGACGGCGGGGAACAGGGAAAATATCCAGGTGAGCCGCGTACTGTCCAAATCGCGGGCACGCCGCGCTGCGCGGGCCGCCAGCAGCATGTTCTCCTCGACGGTGAGGTCGCCGAAGATGCCCATCGTCTCCGGCACATACGCGATCTCAAGTTGCGCGATGTGCGGTGTGTCGAATGCAGTGATGTCGCGGCCGTCGAATTGAATACTGCCGGCGGATGCCGCCCATAGACCCATGATGGTGCGAAGCGTGGTCGATTTGCCCGCGCCGTTGCGGCCCAGCAGCAGGGTCAGCCGGCCGCGCGGTACGGTGAGATCGACGCCGTGCAGGATGTGATACGCGCCGATATGCGTATGCACGCCGGACA
>CAZCKI010000300.1:0-4665 GCA_964498815.1 uncultured Burkholderiales bacterium | reverse complement strand
AGCGTGACGGCGCGGCCGGCGATGGTGCAGGTGGCGGGCGTGAGCGACGCGAGGGTCACGGCAAGGCCCGAGGTTGCGCTCGCGCGGGCGGTGAGGCTGCCGGTGGCGAGCGGCTGGGTCGTGATCCCATCGAAGTCGATCGCCTGCGGGGTCTTGACCACGCGGATGGCGTAGCTTGCCTGCGCGGCCGAGAACACCGCGTTGCCCGGCTGCGAGACGTTGACGAGGCACATGCCGGGAGCGACCGGCGTGACGGAATTGCCCGTTACTGTGCAAACAGTGGACGTCTTGCTGCTGAGCGCCACCGGCAACTGCGAGGTGGTGCTGGGCGAGACGGTGAACGCACCCTCACTCAGGTGCTTGACGGTGACGCGCTCCAGGACGAGGGTCTGTACGGACTTGTTGGTCGCGGTGGTCTGTGCGGCGGACTGGAAACAGACGCCAAAGGCGGCGATCGCCAACGAGGCGATGAGGAGGCGGGTTCTCATTTCAACACCCCCACCGGCAGGTCGTTGAGCCAGAGGTGCTCGCGCACTACCGAGCCGTCGGCGCGGTATTCGCCGATCAGGCGCCCCGCTTCGTCGTAGACGAACCAGGTCACGTCGGGTGGACTCCCGGATATCGGCACCGTCTTTCTCACCCGCTGGCCGAGGGCGTTGATATCGACCAGGATGTTGGTGGTGTTGCCTCCCGTGACAAGGCTCACTTGCGTGGGCCGGTTGTCGCCGCCGTAGCTCCAGGTCTGCACGCCGTCGGTCGTCTTGTTGCCGGCAAGGTCGTAGCCGAAGGTGGTGGAGGTGGCGCCGCTGAGGCTGCTCAAGCGATGGGTACCGGTGAATCCGTAGTAGTAGATGGTGCTGGCGCCGGCCTTGGTGTTGCTGGTGCGGTTGCCGACCTGGTCGTAGCCGAAGCTCTGGCTCGCCGCCGGATTGCCGGCGCCGGGGGTGACAACATCGAGCCGGTCGAGCGGGTCGTAGCCGAAGGTGGCGCTCTTGGCGGGATCGACGGTGGTGCCGGTTTTGCGTTGCAGCGCGGTAATGCGGCTGGCGACGTCGTAGCCGATCAGCGCGGGATCGATATTGGCGCCGGAGTCGATTTCGAAGAGGCGGCCGCTGGTATCGAACTGGCGCGTGTGCGTGTTTGGGTTTGCCACGGTGCTATTGCCCCACACCCATTCGTCGATGGGGCCGAACGGCTCGTAGTCGGCGTTGGCGACCAAGGGGGCGCCATCCACCGTCATGCCGGTGACGCGGTTGTTGGTGTAGCTGTACGCAACCAGCGCACCCGAGGGCAAGGTCATGTTGTCCATTTGCCCGGAAGCGTTGTAGTGATAGCCGACCGTCTGGGTCACACCCGCCACCGTCTGCGCCTTCGTCAGCACGCGGCCGTGGTTGTCGTAGGAATATGTCGTGGTGCCGGTCTTGTCGGCGATGCCGCAGAGGCGGCCCTTGCCGTTGGTGCAGGAATCGTAGGCGTACAGGGTCACGACGGACTCACCCGGATACGTAATCGTGGCTACGCGGTTGAGAGCGTCGTAGGTGTAGCTCGCCGTGACGCTGCCGCCGGTGGCGCGCGCGTCGGTCTTGGTGGCGAGCTTGCTGTTAACATCGTAGGTGAATGTGGTCACGCCGGTATCGGGAGAAGTCTGGGTCACCATTTCGTTGAAGCCGTTATAGGCGTAGGTGGTGACGAGGCCCTTGGGATCGGTCACCTGGGTGAGGTTGTCCTGCGCGTCGTAGTTGTATCCGGTGGAGATGGTGACGCCGGCGACCGGCGGGCTGGTCACGGTTTGCAGGCGGTTGAGCGCGTCGTAGGCATTGGTGGTCACATGCCGGCTGGCCACATCCACGCCGTTAACGATGTCGTGCACCAAGGGGCCGTTCGCAGTCTTCAGGTTGCCGTTGTCGTCGTAGGTGTAATCGGTGATATCCGTCGGCGTTGAGGTCGGCGGATTGTCGACGCCGCGACTGGACGTTGCCATCCGATTGAGTGCGTCCGGCAGTTGCGCGCGACGGCGCGCAAGCTGGCCCATGGAGTCGATGGCATCTTCCCTGATGCGGTTGCCCATGTTGTCCGGGGTATAGATGATTTTGTTACCTAGTCCGTCCAGAATTTGCGTCAGGCGGTGCGCATTGTCGTAGCTGTAGGTCAAAGTCGATGCATCCGGCATGATCACGGACTGCAATAGGCCGGTAGGGTAATAATTGTAGTTGGTGGTTTCACCGCCGACGCTGCGCGTCTTGAGGCGCTGACGAAAATCGTAGGTCATGGTCGTGACCAACCCGTTCGGGTCGGTGATCGTCAGCGGCTGGCCGTGTGCGTTATAGCTGTCGATGGTGGTAACGTGACCGGCGGCATTCTGGACGCTTGCCAACATGCCGCGGCTGTTGCCCTGTGCGGAAGTATTGGCGTAATAGGTATTGGTAGTGACGAGGGCGCGCGGATCTGTGGCGGTGAGCACCCGACCGTATTGATCGTAGGTCCATGACCAAGTGCGGGTGCCTGCCGGCGTCGCAACGGTGCGACTCAGCACATTGCCGACCGCATCGTAATTGTTGGTGGTGACCTTGCTGCCGCCGCCGGCCGCCGGTTCCGTGACGGTGAGCAGCAGGCGATAGGTTGCGTGCCAAGTGGTATCGACTCTGCGTGCCGGTGCAGCCAGCGAAGAGGCTGCCAGCGCAGTTGCGCAACTGGTAGCCGACGTCAATCCGTCGATGCGGGTCGTCTGCAGGTTGCGGGTCAGGTCGAAATTGTGGCAACTGCGGTTGCCGAGGAAATCCGTCGTCGAGGCTACGTTGCCGTTGGCATCGTAAGTGGTGGCGGTGGACTTGAGGACGTTGCCGCAGCCCGGTGTGGAACAGGGCTGGGAAACGTTGTTGGGCTTTTGCACACCAATGATGGTGGACACATTCGTCGTCCGAAGCGTACCCAGCGGGTCGGTGACTTGCGAGGTGTTGCCGCTAATGCTGACCGTATACTTCTCCACGCCGCCGGCGTGCTCAGTGCTGATGGCGACACCGCTTGAGCCATAGGTAAAGGTGGCAAAGCGGGCGCCGTTTTCGTCCGTAATGCCCGTCAGCGCGTAGGGCTGGGGGGTCCCGGCCGGCACAAGTCCCGTTTCGTTATACAAATAGCCCTTGCTGTGCATGTCCGGATACGTGACGGTGGCGAGGTTGCCCGATGCGTCGTACGCAAACAAAGTTACGCCACTCGCTGGATCGGTCATGGTGTTGATGCGCCCAAGGGTGTCGTAGCTGAAGCCGAGGCCGCGCCCGAAATCGTCCGTCACCGAAACGAGTTGACCATCAGTGTTGTAGCCCAGGGTCTGGCTGAGGCCGGAGCGCATCACGATCGAGGTGAGGCGGCCGTTGGCGTCGAAGTTCTCGGTGGAATCGTCGGCCTGGAGGATGTATTGCCAGCCGGTGGTATTGGCGCTCGCATCCTGCAAACGAATCAGCCGGTCGGCTACGTCCGCTTCCGGCGCCCAGGTATTTGCGCCGCTGAGGCTAAAGGTGAAGATCTTGCCGTCCGGCCGCATGACCCTCGCCGCCGTGACACTGGAGTTGCTGGCAAACACAACTTGCCGCTGATAGCTGTGCCGCCGCCGGCGGCCGAGCGGGTCGACGGCATCGTCCAGCGGATTCGCGTAGATAGCGTCCAGGCTGTTGTAGGTCCAGCCGAAGGTGAGCGGGAATGGGCCTGCGCCCCGATACTCGGTCTGCTGTTGAAACTTGTTGCCGGTCGCGTTATTGATCGGATTGCCGCAATCGGTGCATGACGGCCCGCAATTCTTTGCCGGATCTACTGCAAATGGCGTGCACTTTCCCTCCTGAGACGTGCCACCGATTACCGTCGTGGTCAAGGACATACCGGCCGGACAGGTATACACGCGTAGTGCGCCGCCCAGCCCCGTAAACAAGATGCTCGAATTGTACAAACCGGACAGCCCGCCCGGCCGGCACGGCGTGAACAACCAGTATCCGTCGAAAAAGGAATCGTAAAATTGCGGCCCCAGGAACTGCTGTTGCACATGATCAAACGTGACCGAGGAAGCATTGTTGGCAGGACTGCCGCAACTCAAATCCCTGCCGACAGCCAATCGTTGTGCTGCTACGGTCGCTGAGCCCCATTTGCCCGCACCGAGATTCGTGGCGCAATTGGGGCACCAGGGTACGTAATGGATGTCCGCAGGAAAGGAAAGTTGCTGGGCAAGTACCGGCGCCATCGCGCCACCGAGCAAAAGTACAAGCAATGCGACTGCCAGCTTGCGGAACACGGATTGACAAAAATGCATGTGAAAACTCCACGATAAAGACGGGACGCGCCGCAATACGCCCGCGGCGACTGACAATGAATTGGGAGGAAACTTCCCGCTCAACTGAGCGGCTGAATACGAAACGCGGTGTACATGCGAGCAGGCCAGTCGACAATGAAATCAGGCAATCTGAACCTTATAAACAGTGGCATCACAGCTCCTTGATGAATCGCAAGACATGATGAAATTGATTGGGCCGAAACGAATCGCAATTCGGCACGGATGAAATTCTAGCAAAGCAAAATGGCAAAAAAGTGACCGTGAGTTGACGTATTCGCTTTACTTCGGCGCTGGCTCGTATTTTCTTGTTCCCGCAAGCGCGGGTACTGGGCGCGGGCAGTTTCGAACCG
>CAZCKI010000299.1:0-4682 GCA_964498815.1 uncultured Burkholderiales bacterium | reverse complement strand
CGGACATCGACGAACTGATCGCGCGCCGCGCCACCGGCCGCGAGATCCGCGAAGCCGCGCGCAGGAGCGGTTTCCACACCCTCGCCGAGGACGCCATCCGGCGCGTCCTGGCCGGCCAGACCGACATCGAGGAAATTTCCCGCATCGTCGATCTGACCGATCGGGTCTCCTGACGGGCCGACCGGCATGGCGACCTTTGCATACCGCGCGATCGACGAAGGGGGGCTGATCCAGACTGGCGACATCGACGCCATGAACGCGATCGACCTCGAGCTGCGCCTGAAGCGCATGGGGCTAGACCTCATCACCTTCGAGTCGATCAAGAAATCGACGATGATGCGCGGGCGTCGCGTCACCCGCAAGGAACTGATCACCTTCTGCTTTCACCTGGACCAACTGATGCGCGCAGGTGTGTCCATCATCGAAGCGCTGACCGACTTGCGCGACACCGTCGAAAACGTCGCCTTCAAGCAGATCGTCGGCAGCGTGCTGGAAGACATCGAGGGCGGCCTGAAACTCTCCGAGGCGATGGCGAACTATCCCAGCGCCTTCGATAGCGTGTTCGTGGCCCTGATTCGTACCGGCGAACAGGCCGGCCAGTTGCCGGAAGTGCTGACCAAGCTCACCGAAAACCTGAAATGGCAGGACGAGCTGGCGGCGCAGGTGAAAAAGGCGATGATGTATCCGATCTTCGCCGGCACCGTCATCACGGGCGTAGTGTTCGCGCTGATGATTTTCCTGGTGCCGCAGCTCGCCATCACCATGAAGACACTGACCCCGAATCCGCCGGCCGCGACCATGGCGCTGATTTTCGTTTCGGCCTACATGCGCCAATTCTGGTACCTGGTGCTGGGCATCCCCATCGCCGCGGTGATTGCGCTGTTCGTGATGGTCAAGACCAGCGAGAACGTGCGCTACCGCCTGGATGCCATTTCGCTGAAGCTTCCGATCATGGGACCGCTGCTCAACAAGATTATCCTGGCGCGCTTCTCGACCTACTTTGCGCTGATGTACCAGTCCGGCATCGGCGTACTCGATTGCATCCAGATTTCGGAAAAGATCGCCGGCAACCGCGTGGTCGAGGAAGGCCTCAAACGGGTCGGACGCGAGATCAACGACGGCACCGGCATCACCCAGGCATTTACCAATGTGCGGCTGTTCCCGCCGCTGGTGCTACGCATGCTGAAGGTCGGCGAATCGACCGGCGGACTCGACACGGCGCTATTGAACGTAAGCTACTTTTACAACCGCGATGTAAAAGAGACCATGTCGAAGCTGCAGGAAATGATCCAGCCGATCATGACGGTGGTACTGGGCGGCATCCTGATCGGCATCCTCGGCACGGTGTTCATGCCGATGTACGACGTGATCGCCAAGATCAAGTTCTGACATGGCCAAGCATTTTCTTTATCTCACCAACGACAAACTGGTTGCCCTGGTCTGGAACAGCGGCGCCATCGTCGGGCGGGAGACTTTCACCGTCAACGACGCGGGTTCGCCCGAATTCACCGCCTACATCGTCAAGCACAGGATGGCGCCGACCTGGATCGTCACCGACCTGATCGAGGAAGATTTCCGGCTCGATACCGTGCCGCATCTGCGTGGCGGCGACCAGGAGGCGGTGCTGGCGCGCAAACTGGGGCAGGTTTATCGCTCCACCAATTACCGGCACGCCATCGTCCAGGGTCGCGAGGAAGAGGGGCGCCGCGACGACAAGGTGCTGCTGCATGCGATCACCAATCCCGAGTTGTTGAAGCCCTGGCTGGACGCACTGGAGCGCGCGCAGGTGCCGCTCGAAGGTGTGTTTTCCTCGCCGGTGCTGTCGGGTAAGCTGCTGAAGGATCTCGACGTATTTTTCCCGCATTCGCTGCTGGTCACCATCGTTCCCGACTTCGGTTTGCGCCAGACCTATTTCCAGAACAAGCAGGTCAAGTTCAGCCGCCTGACCCCGATCGTGTACGACGAGAACCGCTCGGTCGGCGCCCTGATCGCGGCCGAAACCAGCCGCACCTGGCAGTATCTCGACAGCCTGCGTTTCTTCGGCGGCGAAGATACGTTGGAAGTGTGCATCCTGGTGCACGACAACGATCGCGAGCTGATCGCGGACGCCATTCGAACCTTCCCTTTGCTCAAGTATCGCTTCCTCGATATTTCCGAGGTCGCCAACCGGATCAAGCTGAAGCCCGCCCCCACTTCTTCGCATTCGGAAGAGGTGCTGGTGCACCTGTACGCGCAAGGCGGCACGGAGAATCATTTCCTCGAAGCCGACCAAACCCGCTTCGCCACCTTCCGCCGCACCCGCATCGGCCTGTTTGCCGCCACTGCCGGCATCATCGCCGCCGGTGCTGCCGGTGCCGCATTCAACCTGTACCAGGCTTCCACCATCCGCGCGGACATCGATCGCAACGACCTGATGCAACGCGGACTGCAGGCGGAGTTTCAGACGGTTTCGGAAACCATGCGCAAGCAGACGCTGGCTTCCGACACGGTGCATGACGCGACGGCATTTTTCAATTCGCAAATCCGGCCCTTGCCGGCCGCCCCCGGAGCATTATTGCGGGACCTGAGTCTCGCCATCGCCGAGTTTCCCAAGATTCGCGTCTCGCAGGTGGTTTGGGCCGCTGGCAACAACGACGCAGGATTGCCTTTTTATACTTCTGCTGCGCGCACGGCGCCCGGAGAAGTGCGTTCGGAAGCCGCGCGTGCAGTCGCCGGAACTCCGGCCACCCAGGCCCCCCAGGTGGGTGCGATAGCAAGCGCGCCGCCGACTGTCGCGACAACGGCTTCCGCGGTTGCCGACAGCAATCCACCCTTGCCCGGCAACAAATTTCACATCGGCGTGGTGGAAGGGACCATCGTGCCCTTCCGGGGAGATTTTCGCGAAGCGATCGCGGAAGTGAACCGTTTTTGCGAGTACTTGAACAAGCTTCCCGGCATGCAGGCGAATGTCGTCGCGCTGCCGATCGATTCTCGGCCTACTGCGTCGATCCAGGCCGGGGGCGCAAATCAGTCGGAGGGCGCGGGGGACGCGAATTTTGCGATCCGCGTCGTCAAGGCGGTGGTCCAATGAGCATTCTCTCCAAAGACGGCTTCAAGTCGCTGCGGTGGGTCTACGGCATTACCCTGGCCGGCATCGGCGTCGCTGCGTTTCTGACCGCGGGCAGCTACCTTTACTGGGAATCGGAGAAGAAAAATAACGTCACGGCGACACAGAACGTACGGGATTTGCGGGCACGACTGGAAGCAGCCAAGCGCGAGCGCGACGACCTGCGCGATTCCGAGCAAACCTATAAGGCGCTGACCGCACGCGGCGTCTTCCTGCCGGAAGACCGTTTGGAGCTGATCGAGGCAATGAGCGAGCTCAAGCGCCGCCATCGGTTGATTGGCCTCGATTACGAAATGTCGGCGCAGCGCGTCTTGAAACTTGCAGGTGGCATCGTGTATCCGGCGGTCGACGCAATGGGCAGCCGGATCAAAATGAAAATCCGCGCTTACCACGACGGCGACCTTACATCGTTCCTGGACGATTTTCCGCGCATGCAGCGCGGCTTTTTTCCGATCGATCGCTGTGTCATTCGCCGCGCAAGCGACTTTGACAGGTTGTCCGCTGCTACTACTGCGGTGCCGGCAGCACGGACTGCAATCGGCAAGGTCGCGCGCGTTGAGGCGCCAGCGGCAATTGCGAAAAAGCCGGATGAGAAGCCGCCGATTTCCGCGCTGATCGAAGCGGAGTGTTCGCTGGAATGGATTACTCTGCTCGACAAACGCGCAATACCATTACCCCCGCCACCGGTTCGGGTAACGCCATGAAGACGAGAAATCTCCTACTCTTTCTTTTTGTGCTGGCGGCGCTACCCGCCGGTTCGCAGCCGCCTTCGCTGCCGGGCCTGCCGCAGGCGATTCCCAGCGAGGTGCAACCGCTGCCGGGCACGTTGTTTTTTTCGCGTGAGCAACGCGATCGCCTCGACAATGCTCGCAAGCGAGGTGACGTCGTCGCCGAAGGTGATGTAGTGTTTCGTGAATCGCCATCGGCGATTAGCGGATATTTGCGCCGAAGCGACGGCAATACGACGGTTTGGGTCGATGGAAAGGCGTACCCCAATGCTGCGCAGACGTTGGCCCAGCGCGTCCAGCCCGGCGACGTCGGCTTGAGCGATGAGTCCCACATCAAAATCCTGTCGACATCGGATACGCCGGCCGTGATTGCCAAGCCCGGCAAAAAAACCAGGCCACCCAAGCGGAAGGCCGCGAGCACGATGGACAACAGCAAGTAACAACGTCAGACGGCAATTTGGAGCCGCACCGTTCACGCCATGCTGCGCGATGTAGTCTGCCGATTGTAGGCAAGATGACCCGCGGAGACAAAATATTTGCGTGCGGTGCGCGGGCTCGTCTACGAAGATGGTAAGTCCACGCCCCTGCGGCGATGTCAGGGCCAGACGCGAGCGTCAAGCCCGGCCTGCTTGATCAAATCAGCTGCAAGTCTGTACCGCAGCAGATCGTCGAAGTGCGTCGGCGCGGAAGCGTCGATCGTATTACCGGATGCAGCCAGTACGTGATAAGTATTGTCCATAGGAACGCTCGCGTTGGCGTACTCCATGGACGCTACATTCGGCATAGTACTGCGAGGCGAGGCCGCGTCTATGCCGTACGATCCGTAGCCGGTTGCCCCGTGGCTGATC
>CAZCKI010000298.1:0-4682 GCA_964498815.1 uncultured Burkholderiales bacterium | reverse complement strand
CCGCCGGCGCGGAAGCCGCGTTCGGTGGTAGGCGGCAGGGTGCCGACGAAGGGTGCGTAGGAGGGCGAGAGGTCGCCATTTTCGGCGACGTACGAGGTCTCGAAGATCGCCATGGTGGCGTCGCTGTAAATATGCTTCTTCGCCATGGCGGAGATGATGGTCTGCATCGGCGCCGCATCCAGGTCCACATCTTTGGAATAACGCCCCGGGCCTTCGAACCGCATCATGCCGTTGGAAACCTTGATCACGCTCTCGGGCATGGCCTGCATGATCACCCAGTTGATGTGCGTGACTTCGTCGTAGCCGGCGTTGATGGCGTCCATCGGCCGGATGCCTGCGGGGATGTGGCCGTGCACGTGCAGGCCAAGCTTGTGCGCTTCCTGCGTGGCGGCGGGCAGCCAGGCGGGGTTGAAGGTGCCGTAGAACTTGACGCCGGTGAAGCCGTTTTTCTTGGCCTGCTGCACCAGCTTGATCGCATCGTCCTGGCTCCGGGCGATGTTGGCCACCTGTGCTGCGTAGGGGCCTTCGCCGTCGATCAACGAGGAGGCGTGCACCTTCGGCATCAGCAGCTTGCCTGCGGCGACACGCGCGCGGCGGTCCATGGTCAGCTTGTCGTTGTTGCCGGGGTCGCGGATCGAGGTGATGCCCAGCGAGAGCTCCTGCAGGCCGGTGTAGTCGTCGCCTACGTGCATATGGCAATCCCACATGCCGGGCACCAGCGTCATGCCCTTGCCGTCGATGACTTTGGCGCCGGCCGGCACCTTGATGGCATCCACCGGCCCGACCGCCGCGATCTTGCCCTTGTCCACAACGATGGTTTGGCCGCTCAGGAATTTCAGGTTATCCGCGTCGAACATGCGCACGTTGACGAACGCAACCGTGCCGACGGGTGCTTTCAGGAAAGCCTTGGAAATGGTTTCGGTCTGCAAGGCGAGAGCGGCAGCCTGGGTGTCTTCCATCCTCTGTTGCTCGCCGGTATAGGCTTCCGGCAACCAGCCCACTCCCTGTGTGAAGCCGAAGAATTTGCCTTTGCTGTCCGCCCACATCGGAATCGGCGAATTGCCGATGCCGGTGATCGACCACAACACGATGGTTTCGCTTGCGCCGCCCTTGCCCTTTACCTGCAAGGTCTTCAGTTTGGTGGCGTGCGCCTTGCCGGCCGGCAGTAGCGCCATCGTCTGTCCGGGCGACGCCAGCAGGTTTTCGAAGAACCAGGCGTTCGCTTCGAACGGACCTCCTTGCGCCACGTAAAACGCCTTGGCGAAATTCTGCGTGCCGCCCTTGTCGACCGGGCTGATCCAGTTCGCCATGCCGTTGGCAACCGAATACGTTTCGCCGGCGTCACCCGCCGGCGTTACGCCGCGAACCACGACGTTGGCGGGCATGCCGTCCGCACCCGCCTTGCCGCTGTAGTCGAGCTCGGACACCATGCCGCGCATATTCATGCTCTCGCGCGCCCTGCGTGTGCCGTCCGCTTCCGCCCACATATACGAATCGCCGTGTTTGCCGCCGGTGGAGACGATGACATAGTGGCGGGCGCTGGCCGGCGGTTTGGCAAGTTCTGCGACCGGCGTTTGCGCGGAGGCGGCGAAGCAGAGCAGGGCGGCTAGATAGCCGAGGACATTCTTGGCTTGCATGGAAATCCTTTGGGGATGAAATTCACGTATTTGGGAAGGGAAGCAGGGTTGATTATTTTTGGCGAATAGTCAACCCATGAACTCAACGACAACGACTTAACCGATTTTCCGTATTCAATGCACTACGATGGTTTCCAAAGCGATCAAACACGAAATGTCGCCCCGGCGAAGGCCGGGGCCCAAGTTCAGTTGCGTACCGGAACATAGAAACTTGGACCCCGGCCTTCGCCGGGGCGACATGCTTAGGTTGTGCCATGAAATCCGTATCAATTAGGATATCGTATTGACCGGCGGCCGCCGTAGCCGTACGTAGCTAGATTGGCTGCTCTTGCTCAGATTGTGCCTGTCTATTGTCCGAACCTGACGCGCGATCTGTCGAGCGTCATCTTAATAAGCGTTTCAAATGCCAGTCTGTGTCGAGCGTTGCGCTCTGTTTCGTTTTGTTCTTTGAGAAGTCCCTTGTTCCCATAGTTCAAGGGAAATTCTAGCGACGTTCACGGCTGAAACACCGCATACCCCGCCGGCGCCATCACATTGGTAAAGAACTGCGACTCCGGCAACCGCGACAGGTAAAGGATGACCCCGGCCGGCGACAGCCACGCCGTATCCAGAATGCCATCGCCGTCGAAATCGCCGCTGGCGAAGTAGGTGAAAGTGGATGGCACCTGGGGTCCGTCGACGATGTTGGTGTCGATGGTGAAGCTGGTGCCGGTGCAGGATGCGTTGGGATCGTTCGGGTCGGCGGTCGAGGGCGGCAGCGGCAGGCCGGTCGCGTTCATCATCATGAACACTACTTTGCCGGTGGCGTTGTTGCGCATCAGGATGTCGCCGCGCCTGCCGCCGGTGAAATCGCCGACCTTCAATGCCGTGTAACCGGTCGGCATATTGCCCACCAGCAGGTTCGCGCAGGAGCGCGCCGGGTTGGTGGTGGCCATCAGGGCGCGGATTTGTCCCTGCGGGTTTATGTAGATCATGTCGGCGCCGCCGTCGTTGTTGAGATCGGCCGCGCCCAGCAATTGCCAGTCGAGCGGGGCGCCGCCGCGCTTGCGTACCACCGGCACGTTGGCGTCGTCGTAAAACCAGATGTACGACACGCCGGTATCGCGCGGGTCGTCGGCCACGTAGCGCCAGACCAGGTCGCCCTTGCCGTCGCCGTCGAGATCGCCCACCGCCTGCACGTCCCACACCTGCTTCACCTGCCGCCACAGGCGCTCGTTGCCCGATTGGAAGTCCGGCCAGATTTTCACATCGCCGAAGGTGCCCTGCGTCATGTTCTGGAACACCAGGTCGGACTTGCCGTTGCCGTCGAGGTCCGCCACCGCGACCAGCCGGTAGCTGTTGTCGGGGCCGGTGAAAGGAGTAAACGCCAGCGATGCGCCCTGGCTGAAGCGGCCGATCATCATTTGCCCGGTGGCGTTGCGCATCACGATGGCGCTGCGGCCGAGGCCGTCGACGTCGATCGCGCGCTTCGAGAGCGTGACGGCGGCGGGTGCGGAGACGGTGAAACTCTGCTGCACCTGCGTTGCAGACAGGTAAGTTGCGTCACCGGCCTGCCATGCGTTGAGCGTGCAGGTGCCACCGGTCCACAGCTTGACCACGCCGCTCGCGACCGTGCAAACGCTTGGCGTTGTGCTCCAAAACGAGACCGGCAGGCCGGAGGTGGCCGACGCAGCCGGCGTGAAGCCGGATTGGCTCAGCGCCTTGCCGCCCGGATTGCCGAAGGTAATGGTTTGCGTCTGGCCCGCCGCTACCAGCGAGGATGGATTGGTGACCCGGTACACGCCACGGCCGAAAGTGGCGACCAGCAGTGTCTGGTTGTCGAACCACTGCAGGTCTTCGATGGGCACACCGGTCGGCGCGTTCGGCATCAGCGCCCAGCTGGCGCCGTCGTCGCTGCTCACGTACAGGCCGAATTCGGTGCCGACGTAGATCACCTGTTTGTTGAGCGGATGCTGGGTGATGGCGTAGGCGTAGGAATTGGGCAGGTTGTTGCTGAGGTCCTGCCAGGTGGCGCCGCCATCCTTGCTGCGGAATACCGACTTGCCGGAGGGGATGGAAAAGGTCGCATAGACGCGGTTTTCGTCGGTGGGGTCGATGAATACTCGCGTGCCGGTGGAAGCCTGCGAAGCAGGCACGATCACGCGTTGCCAGGTGGGCGCGCTGCTGAGCGCGTTGTTGGTCTTGTGCAGCACGCCGTTTTGCTGGCGTATCACCCAGACGGTATTCGGGTTGGAGGCGGCCACTGCGGTGGCGGCGATGATGTTGCTGGTCCGCTGGGGATCGACATCGAGGATGCGCGTGCGCGTGGGCGTCGGGCTCCAGATATCGTCGCTGACCCACAGCGTGGTGCCCATCATGTAGAGGCGATTCGGCGCCTGTTTGCTCGCTTCGACGTAAGTGGAGAAGCTGGAGCCTTCGCCGGTGAAGCCCGACCACAGCGACTCGAGGCGCGGCCGCGCCGGATTGGTGGACGCGCGCGCGATGGCGCCGATTTGCCCGGTGTTGATGAACTGCGTCGGATTGTTCGGGTTGACGGCGCCGCGGAAACCGTCGCCGACCGCCGACTGCCACCAGTTGATGACGCTGCCGCTGTAATAACGCGAGCCGTTGTCCTGCGTGCCCGAAATCAGAAAGCCGCCCAGATCGGCGGCGCCGTTGACGTAGTAGCTTTGGGTGATGCGCAAATCGGTGTTGAGGAAAGCGAGCGGGCCGGGCCGGGTGCCGGTATCGGTGGGTGCGGGGGTGACGTCGAAACGCAGTTGCGTTACATCGTCGGCCTTCCACACGCCGCCGTCGTTGCCGAACCAGACTCGCTTGTTGGTGCCACCGTTGTAGCCGGGGTCTTCGACGATGACGTGGTGGTCGGGGTGCAGGAACTCGGGGCTGCCGGTGGCGCCGAAGGTGTTGACGGGGTAGGGTGTATTCAGCGCTGCGAAGCTGCGCGTGGCGTAATCGCTGATCAGGTTCCAGGTGGTGCCGGCGTCGCTGGACCGCCACATGCCGACGTCGCCGACCAGGATGTGATTGCCGTTGGTGGGATCGGCC
>CAZCKI010000297.1:0-4688 GCA_964498815.1 uncultured Burkholderiales bacterium | reverse complement strand
CGATCTCGTTGTCGAAGTGGCCGATGTTGCAGACGATGGCCTGGTCCTTCATCTTGGCCATGTGGTCGTGGGTGATGATGTGATAGTTGCCGGTGGCGGTGACGAAAATATCGGCCTTGTCGGCGGCGTATTCCGTGGTCACCACGCGGTAGCCTTCCATCGCCGCCTGCAGGGCGCAGATCGGGTCGATTTCGGTCACCCACACCTGCGCGGAAAGCGCGCGCAGGGCTTGTGCGGAACCCTTGCCCACGTCGCCGTAACCCGCCACCACGGCGACCTTGCCCGCGATCATCACGTCGGTGGCGCGCTTGATGGCGTCGACCAGCGATTCGCGGCAGCCGTAGAGGTTGTCGAACTTGGACTTGGTGACGGAATCGTTGACGTTGATGGCCGGAAAGGCAAGCTTGCCTTCCTTGGCCATTTGGTAGAGGCGCTTCACGCCGGTGGTGGTTTCTTCCGTCACAACCTTGATCGCCTTCAATCGCACCGAGTACCAGGTCGGGTCTTTGGCGACCTTTGCCTTGATGGCGGCGTACAGGACGCGCTCTTCTTCGCTGCCCGGATTGGCGAGTACGGTGAGGTCTTTTTCCGCGCGGGTGCCGAGGTGCAGCAGCAGCGTGGCGTCACCACCGTCGTCGAGAATCATATTGCTGTGGCCGCCGTCGGTCCATTCGAAAATGCGGTGGGTGTAATCCCAGTACTCTTCCAGCGTTTCGCCCTTGACGGCGAAGACCGGAGTGCCGGCTACGGCTACGGCGGCGGCGGCGTGATCCTGCGTCGAGAAGATGTTGCACGACGCCCAGCGCACCTGCGCACCCAACGCTTCCAGCGTCTGGATCAAGACTGCCGTCTGAATCGTCATGTGCAGCGAGCCAGTGATGCGGGCACCCTTCAGCGGCTGGGTGGCGGCGTATTCCTCGCGGATCGCCATCAAGCCGGGCATTTCGGTCTCGGCGATCTTGATTTCCTTATTGCCCCATTCGGCGAGTTTCAGGTCGGCGACGTGGTAGTCGCCGGTGACGATGTTCTGTGGTTTCAGCATGGCATTCATGGTTTGTCCTTTGTGTTCGCGTTTTGCCTGGCGCGGACGAAAAAAAACGCCCGCATCCGTTCAAGATGCGAGCGCCGTTTCGAAATCTTTTCCGAGCCTGGGTGGCATTTCTGCCAATCGCAACGCTCCTCGGAATGGGCATTGTACCGAAAAACCTGGATTATTTCCAGTGACCCGACAGCCGAACAGCTAGTAGTAATAGCCGAAGATGATGCCCATCTCGTCTTCGCTGGTGAGTCCAAACGTGACGATCAGGCTGGTGGTGTTGTTATAGGTGATTTCCGAAGTGAGGCCCTCGCCCGCCTGCAGCACGATCGGCTGGTCGTAGGTGACGATTTCCGGGCTGTCCCAATCGGTATTGGTGTAGACGATCTCGCCGTCGCGCGCACCGCCCTTGATGCGGATGACGAATTTTTCGCCCAGCTTGTGCATATGCGAAGTCAGCATCAGGATGCGGGTGGTCGCCGAAAACGTGAAGGTCTTGCTGAGGGTGCTGCGCTGGCCCGGCAACAGGAACTGCGAGGTATTGGCGAGATTGAGCGTCTTCGCGACGTGCTGGACCTGGCCGGCCGGCACCGTGTACAGATTGGCGAAAGCTTCCCCGCTAATGTCGGCAGACCCGGAGTTGACGTAGTGCGCGTTCAGGTCCAGCGCCGCGTTGGCCGGCAACTGCATCGCAACGCCCAGCGGGAAGGTATAGCCGCCGGTCGGCGTCATCGAGCCGCCGAAGAAGATGTGATAACCCATCGGCTGCATATTGACGAAATTCATGCTGCCGTCGGGATTGCGGATGTCGCGGATCACATCCAGCGGCGGCTTCACCGACACCGGGACATTGCTGGTGAAATCGTAGAGCAGCATATGGTGGCTGTTGACGCGCATCTTGGTTTCGATGCGCGAAACGTAGACCGGCGCCAGGTTGCCGAGCGAGCGATAGACGAACAACTCTCGCTCGAATTTGGGCTGCACCGAAAACGGCCCAACCTTCAATTGGAAGCCGCTGGCGGGCGGCGGCAGCGGCTCGAACGGCGCGTAACTGGGCAAATCCGAATTGAGCAGCAGGCTCGCGTCGACGCTGTCGCCGCTGTCGGATCCGCCCGCCACGATCCACTGGCGCACGAACTCCAGCCAGCCGCTGCTGAGCGAATTGGCGCCCAGCGGCATCGGCGCGCCGTAGCGTTGCGGGAGCTGGCTATTCCAGAGCAACAGTTTTTGATACAGCAGGCTCTGCTCGGGCTTGCCCGGTACCACCTGCTTGAGGCCGTCCGCTCCGGCGACCGCATTTTTGGCGGGAGCGTTGAGCAGATTTTGATACGCCACCGCCGGGTCCAGCACCAGGCCGGATTGCACCGCATACGGATTGCCGGCGGTATGACAGCTATTGCAATTGGCGGCGAACATTTCCTGCAAGCGCGCAAAGCTGGTGGTGGCGGTCGCCGCGCGATTGGCGCCGTTTTCCTGGTACGAGGCCATCGCCTGCGGCGCGCTGCCGGCGTTGTCGACGACCACCGGTGCGACCGCGGCGCCCTTCATTTTCCACAAGGTCAATTGGCCGCCGGGACGGCGCCATACAATGTCGGTGATGCCGTCGCCGTCGTAATCGCCCGCCGCAAAAAATTGCCAGGTGGGATCGACCGACGGCAGCGAGGTAAGCGTGGTTGCCACCGTTAGCGATGTCGCGGTGCAGGACGCATTGGGATCATCCGGATTGGCGCTGGGTGGCGGCAAGGTGAGGCCGCTGCCGTTAAAGGTGATCAATCCCAGCTGGCCGCTGGCGGGATTGCGAACCAGCAGATCGGCGCGGTGCGCGCCGGTGAAATCGGCGAACTTCAAGGCCTGGTAGCCGCTGGGGATGGTGCCGGCCGCGACGTTGGCGCAGGTGCGATTGGCCGTCGCCATCAATACGCGAAGCTGCCCGTCCGGGCCGATGTAGAGCATGTCGGCGGCGTTGTCGCCGTTGATATCGGCCGCGCCGATCAGGGTCCAGGACAGCGGTGCGCCGCCGCGCTTCCTGACCTGCGCCACGCCGGAACCACCTGAAAACCAGATATAGGAGGTGCCGGTATCGGGAGAGTCGGTCACTACATAGCGCCAGACCAGGTCGCCCAGGCCGTCGCCGTCGAGGTCGCCGACCGCCTGTACTTCCCACACCGGCTTCACCTGCCGCAATACGCTGGCGCCGCTTTGCTGGAAATCGCTCCAGGCCACCACGTCGCCGAAGGTGCCCTGGCTGGTGTTCTGGAAGAATAGATCGGACTTGCCGTTGCCGTCCCAGTCGCTCACACCGAGCAATCGAAACGCAGCCCCGGGGTCGGCAAGCGTCGTAAATTGGAATTGGTTGGCCACCAGACGACCGACCTGCATGCTGCCGGTGCCCGAGCTGGAACGCACCAACAGCACGCTCTTGCCGCTGCCGTCGACATCGATGCCGCCGCGCTTGGAAAGGGCGGGTTGTGCGACCGCAGCAACACAGAACAAAGCCGAGGCAACGATCAGTAGCTGTCCGGTAAGCCTTTTGGGAGAAATGCTCATGCGGCATTCTAGCGGCTACCGGAAAGCGGTGCTGCCGCGATCGCGGGACGCCACAAAAGAAAAGGCCCACCGGTTCAGGTGGGCCTCAAGTCCTTCATTTACTGCTTGAAGGAGGGGAACAAAGCGACGACTCACTCGTCAGACTTCAGCATAGGGAGGCAAGCTGACACCAAGCTGACAAGCCGACCTGTGCTATTTTTCCCGCCTTTGTCAGTCCGCAGCGACCATTTCCTTTGCTTTTCCCTTCAATCCTGCGGCTTCGCGCAGCTTGACGGCCATATCGCTACGTTCCCAGGTGAATTCGGGCTCTTCGCGGCCGAAATGGCCGTAGGCGGCGGTTTTTTCGTAGCGCGGCTTCAGGAGGTCGAGCATCTGCACGATGCCGCGCGGACGCAGGTCGAAGTGCTCCTGTACCAGGGCGGCGATCTTTTCGTCCGCGATCACGCCGGTACCTTCGGTGTAAATGGTCACGTTCATCGGCTGCGCGACGCCGATGGCGTACGCCACCTGGATCTGGCACTGGCGTGCGAGGCCTGCGGCCACCACGTTCTTGGCGGCATAGCGCGCGGCATAGGCAGCCGAGCGGTCGACCTTGGAGGGGTCCTTGCCGGAGAAGGCGCCGCCGCCGTGCGGACAGGCGCCGCCGTAGGTGTCGACGATGATCTTGCGACCCGTCAAACCACAGTCGCCCTGCGGTCCGCCGACCACGAAGCGGCCGGTGGGGTTGACCAGGTAGCGGGTGTTCTTCAGCCATTCCTTGGGCAGCACCGGCTTGATGATCTGCTCGATCACCGCGTCGATCGCTTCCTGCTTCATTTTCAGCCCCTCGGACATCTCCGGGCTGTGCTGCGTGGACAGCACCACGGTATCGATCGAGTGCGGCTTGCCGTCGACGTAGCGCATCGTCACCTGCGATTTTGCGTCGGGACGCAGCCACGATAGCCGCCCGTCGCGGCGCAACTCCGACTGGCGCTGCACCAGGCGGTGCGCGTAATAGATGGGGGCCGGCATCAGCACCGGCGTTTCGTCGCAGGCGTAGCCGAACATCAGGCCCTGGTCGCCGGCGCCCTGGTTCATCTGGTCGTCGGAGGCGTGGTCGACACCC
>CAZCKI010000296.1:0-4688 GCA_964498815.1 uncultured Burkholderiales bacterium | reverse complement strand
AACTATTGATTTCCGCATGGCGACATTCATCCTTATAAACAAGTGCGGACTAAGGATTCTTCATAGTCAAAGACATTGGAATCTCCTGGTTTGAAAAGCGAACCACGCCGACCTCATCGATTGCACGTCAAGCCAAATCGTCAACATCGCTTGCTGGTATTTCCGCCGCAAATCTGCGCTACTAGGCGTGGGCGAGTCCGCGCATAATTTTTGAAGTTGCGTTATTCGCTACTGCGTACAAATTTTCCAGATTGCATTTGTTTATTCCAAGGCTTTGATTTTCATAGGCATAAATCGGTCAAAAGGAGTCAATTAGCCTATCGCGGCCGGCCTATAGATCAACCCGATCACGATCCCCACCACCAGCCACTCGATGAAATAGGCCGCTCCCTGCAACACCGTCAGCCTCAGGCCGATGTTCAGATTGACGTGGTTGTGGATCACGAAAGTGCAAACGGAAAAAACGCCGATCAACGCGCCGTAGCAGGCACCTTCGCAGAGGCCTGCACCGTGCGGGTAGAGCATGGCGTAGATCACCGCCAGCACCAGCATCGCCAGGAACATGGCGGCCATGCCGGCCAGCATGACTTTCATGATGGCTTCCTTGGGTCGATAGATCGCCGGGTATTTTTCGAATTCCCCCTTGATGGAGGAAGAAGTGAAGAGCAGGGCGCCGAGAATGTTGTAGGCGACGAAGGCGCCGAACGCGGCGAGGGCGAGTCGAGTGAGGTCCATGACGGAAATCCTTTCCCGGAAAACGGACAAGGCGTGCGCGGACATTATCTGCCAAAGCGCTCATGTCGTAAGATAGCTTCCCGGCAACCTTCAACGAAACCCGCGATGTCCGCGACCCGCCCCAGCATCGCCGATAAACGCCGCGCCTTTCATCAACTGCACCAGTCCGGCTGCTTCGTCATTCCCAATCCCTGGGACGTGGGCAGCGCGCTTTATTTACAGGGTCTGGGCTTCAAGGCCCTGGCCACCACCAGTTCCGGTTTCGCCTGGTCGCAGGCGCGGCCCGACAACGGCGTCTCGCGCGACGGCGTGCTGGCACATTTGCACGAAATGGTCGCGGCCACAGACCTGCCGATCAACGCCGATTTTGAAAGCGGCTATGCCACGGATGCGGCCGGTGTTGCTGAAAGCGTGCGCCTCGCGATTGAAACCGGCGTGGCGGGACTGTCGATCGAAGACTCGACCGGCAGAGCGGAACTGCCGCTCTACGACTTGGATACTGCCGTCGAGCGCATGCGCGCCGCGCGCAAGGCCATCGACCAGGCGGGCGGCGATACCTTGCTGGTCGGTCGCGCAGAGTGCTTCCTGGTCGGCAGGCCCGATTTCGACGAGACCATTGCGCGATTGAAGGCGTATGCACAGGCGGGCGCCGATTGCCTCTATGCGCCGGGGATACGCAGCAAGGAACAAATCGCCGCCATCGTCGCCGCGGTTGCGCCGAAGCCGGTCAATCTGCTGATCGGCTCGACGAGTGACCTGACGATGAAGGACGTGGCCGCTCTCGGTGTCCGTCGCGTCAGCGTCGGCGGTGCGCTGGCTCGTTCTGCCTGGGGCGGATTCCAGCGCGCGGCCAAATTGATCGCGGAGGAGGGTAGGTTCGACGGCTTCGCCGATGCGGCTTCCGGCCAGGACCTCAATACGTTTTTCCGGAGCGACACAAGAGCCGCTTGAATGACTGGCGGAGGTGCTATTTTTTGACGGCCCGACCCTTCGACCCTGCCTGCGGCGTCACGATCTCGACCGACATGGGCTCGACGGGCTGCGGCGGCGTGCGCGCATTCGGCGCGCCCACGCGCTGGCTCGTCAGCGCGGCCTGGAAGGCCCTGGCTTGCTGCGCATCGATGGGCACGGCGGTGCGCAACACGTACCACTGGACGCCGCCGTCACAGGCGGGTGTGGTGAGCGACCCCGGGTAGGCGTAGAACGGCTGGGCCGTGAAATACCGCAGCAGCGAGTACAGCGATATCTTGCCGCTAGCGCCGATATTGCGGGTCAGGGCGGTGGCTTGCCTGATCGCGTCGTACCCGGGCGCGGAATCGCTGGTCTGGAAAAGCACGGCGAACACCGCCGAGGTGCCGTTATCGGCCTTGGTCTTCACGTGCAGCTCGAAGCTGGCGCCGCCGGGCAGGATGTGTTCCACCGGAAAATGGAAATGAAACTCGGTCAATTTGTAATTCAACCGGTTATTGCCCGAGCCGACCGAGATCTTCTGCGCGACCGAATCGGTGATGCGGAACTCCGCCGTGTAGTTCTTGATGAAGGAGTAGGCTTCGACGCCGTTCGAAACCTTTACGTCCACGATCTCGCCCCGCGGGGTTGGATCCAAACCCGCGAAGGAGATCGGCGACTGGTGGCTATACCCCGCAGAGCAGTAGCGCGCCGGCCAGTTAGCCTGATCCGTATAGGTCCAGTCCTCGGTTTCGATGGCCTGGTTCTTGGCGGTCTTGGCCTCGATCGCCGGGGAGGTTCCGGCAAGCGCCAACAGGCACAGGCACAGGGCAAAGTCGCGCCCCCTGCGCGGGTGACGCGAGAATGATAAGAAGGCATCTCCCCCGTCGGAGATGTTTCGGTGGATGTCAGCGTTGCTGCGTGCTTCGGCGATCATGAAGAACCCCCTGCGTTGGAGACGAGGGCATCATGGCCGGACAAGGCTTGGGGAATTCCCTCCCTTTGCCGTGCCTGCACTGCGCCCGCCACCAAACTACGCCTGGCCGGAGGATTTGTATCCTACCTGCGCGGGTGGGAAATCGCTTTGGGGCAATGCCGCGCGATGGCCAGAAGCGCCTAGCTTGCCGATTTTCCGGCGAGTCGAAACGCCACCGCGCAGCAAATGACCGTGGCGACGGCCATCACCAGCGGTGCAATGAAAAAGAATTGCCAGTCCACCACGGCAAAGGCAGTCCACTCGGCGACCAACACCAGCATGAACGGCCGGATGGCCGCGGGCGCGGTTTTCGCGAGCGAGGCGAACTGCCAGAACAGTACAGCGTGCGCCAGCAGCACTGCGCTAAGCGCGATGCCGAAGCCGTAATAGAAATCCCAGTAGCTGCGCTGGGAGCCCATGAAATCGAATTGAGCGCCGGCCATGACGGTGCGCACGGCGATTTCCGTCGCGCCGTGCTGGGGTCCGGACAGCACGGCTCCGGCGGTGTGGCCGGCGAAGTGCAGCAGCATGATGACGGCAGCGATTCGCAGGACCAGGGTGGGGTTCATTGTGGTTTCCTATGCGTCGTGAAATGGGATAAGAGGGGGACCATGAGTTGAGACTTCGCAACAATCGTGTCCACAGGCATTGAGACCCGGGGGTGTTTTGTATAGTCTCGGAGCATGGACCAAAAGTCAATTGAGCTGCTCGCCCAATACGGCTATCTCGCGGTATTCGTAGGCAGTCTGCTGGAAGGCGAAACCATCCTGATCCTGGCGGGGTTCGCCGCGCACCAGGGGTATCTATCCTTTCCCGTGGTGGTCGGCGTGGCTTTCTGCGGCGGCACGCTGGGGGATCAGTTCTTTTTCTTCCTGGGCCGGCGCTATGGCCAGGCGCTGTTCCGGCGTTTTCCCGCACTGGCGGCGCGGGCCGAGCCGGTCAAGAAGCTGATACACCGCTACCACAGCGGCCTGATTTTCAGTATTCGTTTCATGTACGGCCTGCGCATCGTCGGGCCGATTGCGATCGGTATGAGCGATGTGCTCGCCCGGCGTTTCGTCTGGATCAATATGCTCGGCGCCTCCGTCTGGGCGCCGTTGATCGCCGGCGCCGGTTTCCTGTTCGGCGAAGCGTTGCAACGCTTGATCGCCGATTCGAAGCGGTACGAGGGGATGGTGCTGCTGTTGATCGTCGTTGCCGCGGCCCTGGTGGGTGCGTTTCACTATTGGCGGGACCGCCGCCGCTAGGAGCCGCGACGCTATTCGGCGGTGCGCCGGCGAACCTCAGTCGCCGTCCGCTCCTCGCGACGGGCGCGGTGTCAGCGAATCGGCCAGCCAGAAGCACAGCAGCGACACTGCCATCGCCAGGAAGGCCAGGGTGTAGGCCAGTTGCCGGCCGTGCCAGAGACCGCCGAACCAGCGCAGGAAGTCATCCATCAACACCGCCATCTTGCCGCCGTTGCGTTCCAGTTCGTGGCGATAGCGGCGCGAGCTGTCGGCGGTGATCGCGCGCACGGTACCGCCGCTGATCTCGTAACCCTGCAAGCTGGTGATCTCGTCGGTCGCCGTTACATAGATACCGATCGCGGCGAGCAGGCCCACCGCCAGCACGATGGCGCCGGCCCAGCACAGGCGAATTTGCAGCGGAGAGAAATTTGCGGACGCGGGCATGAAATAACGCGAATTGTTGCGGGAGGAAAGATGCGGGTGTGGTTTGCAACCCCGTGCGACGGATTCTGTCACGACCGCGTCGCATCGATGGCTGCGCGGCAACGCAAAATTCCCGCAAGACGATTGCGAGAATTCCCGATCTGTCTCGGGGACGCTGGATTTGCCGGTGGGGGCGAGTTGTAACCGCGTTACGTCTGGTTACACATTGACGAAGCGCACCATCTCCACGCCGGTCTGCAGCAACTGGCCGAAGCGGGTTGGCTCGGTGGGCCGCAGCGGCTCGAAACCGTTATTGGTCCAGAAACGCATGCCGTCTTCGTTGGTCCACATGACCGACAGCAGGATGCGTTCGCATTTCA
>CAZCKI010000295.1:0-4692 GCA_964498815.1 uncultured Burkholderiales bacterium | reverse complement strand
GGTGCACCGGCGCGACAAGTTCCGCGCGGAAAAGATATTGCAGGACCGCCTGCTGGCCAAGGCCAACGGCGGCAACGTCACCATCCTCTGGAACCACACGCTCGACGAAGTGCTCGGCGACAAGACCGGGGTCACCGGCGTCCGCGTCAAATCGACCGCCGACGGCGCTACCAAAGACGTCGCACTGAAAGGCGCCTTTATCGCTATCGGCCACAAGCCCAATACCGAAATATTCGAAGGCCAGCTGGAAATGAAAAACGGCTACATCATCACCAGGGGCGGCTTGCAGGGCAACGCCACCGCCACCTCGGTGGAAGGCGTGTTCGCGGCAGGCGACGTGCAGGACCATGTGTATCGGCAGGCCGTCACCAGCGCCGGCACCGGCTGCATGGCTGCGCTGGACGCGGACAAGTATCTGGAGTCATTGCACTAGGGCCCTTCCCATGGGCACGCCGCCAAAGGAAGACGATCTGTTCCGCGCCGAAATGGACGCCGACGGCGTCACGCCGATCCGGCAGGTGCCGCGCGCGTCCCATACCAAACCTCGTCCCAAGCCGGTCCCCTACCAGCACCTCGCCGACGAGCGTGCGGTACCCGGCGAGTCGATGACCGATACCTCCGGCTGGGACGCCGACATCGACACCGGCGACCACATCACCTTCCTGCGGCCGGGGCTGCCGGGAGAAATATTGCGCAAGCTGAAGCGCGGCCACTGGGTGGTGCAAGCCACGCTCGATCTGCACGGCCACACCGTCGCCGGGGCCCGTGTCTCGCTGCCTCAATTCCTGGCGCACGCGCGCCATCGCGGACTGCGCTGCGTGTCCATCATTCACGGCAAGGGGTTTCGCTCTCCCGACAACACGCCGGTGCTGCGCAACAAGGTCAGGCACTCGTTGTCTCAGCGCGACGAGGTGCTGGCCTTCTGCGATGCGGCACCCGCCGACGGCGGCAGCGGAGCGGTGATGGTGCTATTGAAGTCCGCCTGACGGGCCGATACGGGTAAAATCGGGCTTCCGCGCGTCGCGGTACAGCCCATCTTGCCCGCATGTCCGCTTTTTCGCGCCTTCTCTTGCTGCTAGTCGTGCTGTTTACCGCCTGGGTGGTCGCGGGCGGCGTCGGCGTGCGCAAGCTCGCCAACACCGACGAAGGCCGCTATTCGGAAATCTCGCGGGAAATGGCCGACTCCGGCGATTTCGTCACGCCGCGCCTGAACGACCTGAAGTACTTCGAAAAACCGCCGCTGCAATACTGGGCGACCGCGCTGGCGTTTCGCATGTTCGGCGAAAACGATGTTTCCGCGCGCCTCTACATCACTCTTTGCGCGCTCGGCTGCCTGTTGCTGGTGCTGTACGCCGGCAAGCGGCTATACGACCTGGAAACCGGCATTTACGCGGCAACCGCGCTGCTCGCCATGCCCTTTTTTACCGGCATGGCCAACGTCGTCACGCTCGACATGGGGCTCACTTTCTGGCTGACGCTGGCGGTCGTTTCCTACGCCCTGTCGCAGTCCACTCCCCCGCCGTTCCGGCAGCGCTGGATGCTGGGATTCTGGGTGGGCATGGCCGGCGCGGTGCTGTCCAAAAGCTTGATCGGCATCGTGCTACCCGCAGCCGCGGTGTTCCTGTACGCCTTGTGGCCGTTCGACTGGCGCCGCTGGCTGCGACTCGACTGGGCGCGCGGCTTGCCCTTGTTCCTGCTGATCAGCGTGCCGTGGTTTGCGCTGGTGTCCTGGCGCAACCCCGAATTTGCCTATTTCCATTTTATTCACGAACACTTCGAACGCTTCCTGACCACCGGCCATCACCGCGTCGGCGACTGGTACTACTTCATCCCGGTATTGCTGCTCGGCGTGTTGCCGTGGGTGATCGCGTTGTTTCCCGCAGTTGTCTCAGCATGGCAGGCGCCCGGCATCGCGCGCGGTCAGGAGCCGGTGTTCCGGCCGCTTCGCTTCCTGTTGCTGTATTGCATTTTCGTGTTCGTATTTTTCAGCAAATCGGGCTCCAAACTGCCGCATTACATCTTGCCGATGTTCCCACCGCTGGCGCTGATGATCGGCGTATGGATCCAGCAGTCGCGGCCGCGACTGCTGGCATGGTTGATCCTGCCGGTGCTACCAGCGGCGGCGGCACTCGGCTATCTGATCTGGACGCTGCCCGATACCCGGGACGACGCGCTCAGCCGGCAGCTCTACGAAGCGGCTTCCACCTGGGGAGTGGCCGCCTTCGCCATGCTCGCGCTGGCGCTGTTGCTTGCCTTCTTCCTGCTGCGCGCCAATCGCAAGTGGCCGGGTGTTGCGTTGCTTGCGGTCGCGTCTTTCGCCTGCATGGAACTGGTCAAACACGGCTATGAACGCGTTTCGCCCCTGCAATCGAGCTACGCGCTGGCGCAATCGGTAGCGGCGGCAATGCAAGCGCAAACGCGCCTCTATACGGTGCACAACTACGAACAGGGCCTGCCCTACTACCTGAAACGCACGCTGACCATGGTCGACTACGTCGATGAATTTGAACTCGGCCAACAGCAGGAGCCGCAAAAATACCTGGCTACGGTGGGCGAATTCGTCGCCGCCTGGCATCAGCCGGGGCCGGCAATCGCTATAATTCAACCCGGCGACGAAGCCCTGCTGGTTGCCGCCGGGCTCGAATTCGACGTTTTCCACCGCGACCCAGTGCGCCTGGCCATACGAAAAAAACAAGCGACGTGAACCTGTCCGTATTTTCCTTTTTGCTGACCGGCGTGCTGCTCAACGCGGCGGCGCAATTGCTGTTGAAGGCCGGCACCACGCGCATCGGTGAGTTCGCCTTCAGCATGGAAAACATCGTGCCGATCGGCTGGAAGCTCGCCACCCAGCCGTTCATCGTCACCGCGGTCGGCTGCTATGTGCTGAGCCTGGTGGTCTGGACCGTCGGCCTTTCGCGGGTGCCGGTCAGCATCGCCTACCCGATGTTGTCGATCGGCTATATCGTCAGCGCCTTCGCCGCCTGGTGGCTGCTGGGCGAACCGCTCACCTCGCAAAAAATGCTCGGCATCAGTTTCATCATTGTCGGGGTTTGGCTGGTGGCGCGGTCGTGAGCTACCTCAAGTTCGCGAGTCCCGTCATCGACGAAGCCATGGCCGAGGCCGTCAAGCAGACCTTGCTGACCCACTGGATCACCAGCGGCCCGCGCGTCGCCGAATTCGAACAGGCATTGTCCGCCTATCACGGCAACCGGCCGACGCGGGTGTTCACCTCCGCCACGGCGGCGATGGAAGTGGCGTTCCAGATCTGCGGCATAAGCCCGGGCGACGAGGTCATCACCTCCGCCATGACATTTTTTTCGGTCGGCAACATGATTGAAAAAGCCGGCGCCACCACCGTGTTCGTCGACTGCGACCTCATCTCCCGCAATATCGACCTCGATCAGGTGGAACGCGTCATCACCCCGCGCACCAAGGCGATCGTGCCCACCCATTTCGGCGGGCTGCCCTGCGATATGGATCGCCTGCTCGACATCGCAGCTCGCCACCGGCTTCGCGTGATCGAAGACGCGGCGCTGGCCATAGGCTCGTCCTGGCGCGGCCGGAAGATCGGCGCCTTCGGCGACATCGCCACCTTCAGCTTTCACCCCAACAAGAACATGACCTCGATCGAAGGCGGTGCGGCCATGTTCGCCGATCCGGCCGAGGCCAAGCGCGCCGAAGTCCTGCGCTTTCACGGCATTTCGCGCCTGCCCGACGGCACCCGCGATGTCGACGTGGCCGGCGGCAAGTTCAACCTGAGCGACGTATCCGCGCAGCTCGGCCTCGACCAGCTGAAACGCCTCGACGGCTGGTGCGCGCTGCGGCGCGAATTGGCGGAACGCTATTTCGCCGGACTCACGCCGGTCGCCACCGAATTGGGCCTCACACTACCGGCGCCTGCGTACGCCGATGAGCCCGATGGCCACAGCTGGAACATGTTCAGCGTGCTGCTGCCGCTAGCGAGCATGAAAATTTCGCGGCAGCAGTTTATCCAGGCCCTGCACGCACAGGACATCGGCATCGGGGTTTCGTACGAAGCAATGCATTTGTCGAGCCTGTTCCGGTCCAAGGGTCACCGGGAAGGTGAATTTCCCAACGCCGAGCGCATTGCCCGCGAAACCGTGGCCCTGCCCTTGCACGCCGGCATGATGTCCGGCGACGTCGATCGCGTGATGGACACGGTAACGCGAGTTTTGCGCGACAATCGCTCATGAACGCACCCAGCCTTTCCGTCGTCATCCCGGTCTACAACGAGGAACCGGGCCTGCCGGCCTTGTTTACGCGGCTGTACGCGGCGCTGGACGCCTTGCATATCAGCTACGAAGTCATCTTCATCAACGATGGCAGCGTCGACAAGTCGGCCGCGCTGTTGCGCGAACAATTCCAGAAGCGTCCCGACCATACACGCGTGATTCTGTTCAACGGCAATTACGGCCAGCACATGGCGATCGTGGCCGGCTTCGAACACACCCGCGGCGAGCGCGTCGTGACGCTGGACGCCGACCTGCAAAATCCGCCGGAAGAAATCGGCAAATTGCTCGCCGAAATGGACCGGGGCCACGACTACGTCGGCTCGATCCGCAAGCAGCGGCGCGATTCCGCCTGGCGGCACTGGGCCTCGCGCGCCATGAACCAGTTGCGCGAGCGACTCACCCACATCAAGATGACCGACCAGGGCTGCATGCTGCGCGC
>CAZCKI010000294.1:0-4694 GCA_964498815.1 uncultured Burkholderiales bacterium | reverse complement strand
GCGCATTATTCGAGAGAATGTGCAACACGGTGTGGCAGAGATACAACTATTTTTTCATTGCTTTCCCAGAGACAAAAAGTGATTTTCGAGCCGTCCGGACTTTTCCATGTTCGGCAAGATCGGTGCGCCGGCATCGTTTTGGTGCCGCAGTGATCGCAGCCGAGACGCTGCTCGCCGCACTCGGCAGGCACGCAATCTTCGATTCCACAGAGGGGAAACACGTCGAATGCAGCATCGAATTGCTCGCCAATTCGCCGCGGGATTGGTGGCGGCGTACGCGCGCGGGCGGCCATGTCACCGCGTCGGCCTGGGTCACCGATGCCGGTCTGCGGCAGGCACTATTGCTGCATCACGCCAAGATTGGCCGCTGGTTGCAACCCGGCGGCCATATCGATGAAAACGATCTTTCGCCGGCGGAGGCCGCGTTGCGCGAGGCGCGCGAGGAATCCGGCATCGCAAGTCTCACCCTGCTCGACGGACGATTGTTCGATGTCGATGTGCACGCGATCCCGGCGCGCGGACAGGAAGCCGCGCATTTGCATTACGATATGCGCTATCGCGTGATCGCTGCGGAGCTACAGGTCAGCGTATCGAACGAGTCGCTGGGTTTTCGCTGGGCCGATGTTTTGTCGCTATGCGGCGACGATCAGGAGCCTGGCATTGCCCGCATGGCCAGGAAAAGTCACCTCTCACATGAATATCGCCGATCTGCGCAAGGACTATAAACTCGCTTCGCTCGACGATGGCGACATCGACCCCTCCCCGTTCCGGCAGTTCGAGCGATGGATGCAGGATGCGATCGCCGCCAGCCTTCCCGAACCGACCGCGATGACGCTGGCGACGGTGGGCGCGGACGGACGGCCGTCGACGCGAGTGGTACTGCTGAAGGGTTTCGACGTGCGCGGCCCGGTCTGGTACACCAATTACCAGAGCCGCAAGGGCCGCGAGCTGGCCGGCAACGCGCATGCCGCCCTGCAGTTTCACTGGGTTGAGCTGGAGCGCGTGGTGCGTATCGAGGGCACGGTAGTGAAAGCCGACACTGCCGAGAGCGACGCGTATTTCGCCTCGCGGCCGCTCGACTCGCGGGTCGGCGCCTGGGCCTCGCCGCAAAGCGAGCCGTTGCCGTCTCGCGCGTGGCTGGTCGCCAAAGCCGCCGAATACGCGGCCAAATTCCTGCTTAACCCGCCGCGCCCCCCGCACTGGGGCGGCTATCGCCTGAGCGCCGACCGCTTCGAATTCTGGCAGGGCCGGCGCAGCCGCCTGCACGACCGGCTCTGTTATCGCCTCGACGGGCAGGCCTGGACGGTAACCCGACTCGCACCCTGAGAGCCCGCCCGCAGCCGCACGGGCCGGCTACTTTTTCCAGTAGTCGGGCAGTTTCTTCAGATAGGCGGGCAGATTCGGGTTGGCCAACAGGCGCGGGAAAAACTCGCCATCGTCGCTAGTCACCAACGGGCTCAGCGTGGTCGGTTCATACGGCAGGCCGAATTTGCACTGGCTGATCTTGCGGAGCTCCTCCGCGGTCGGCGGCGCGGACAGTGCGATCTTGCAGGACTTGGCGTCGGCCTCCACCTGCTGCCGGTCGATGCGCTCCGCCATCAGCGCGGGCTCGGTGCTCAACGCCTGCTGCAGGATCCGCCGCAAGGTCGGCAGGTCGGTCTTGGGAAGGGTCGCGCAATTGATGGCGATCTGCTTGGCCCGGCGTCCACCGAACAAGCCGGCGTCTTCGATGTCGGTGGACGCCCGCAACGATTTCATCAGCGCGGCATCGCCATACAGGGCGACACCGTCGACGGTGACCAGGCGCACGTTTTCTTCGATGGCGTCGATCAGGTTCCGGTAGGGATCGGCGTGTCGCGCATCGACGACGACCAGGTCGGCCAGATAGCCGGGCGCTATCCTGCCGAGGCGCTCTCCCCAACCCAGCGCATCGGCGGGATTGCGCGTCACCATGGCGACCAATTCCAGGTCGGAAATCCTGCCGGCCAGCGCGTGCCGGTTGACCAGATCGGCCACCTTCAGTTCGCCCAGCGAGGATTTGCTGCCGGACGGCGCCCAATCGGGGGCCAGTACCAGGCCCACCTTCCGGTCGCGCGCGGCATCGATGCCGGCGGTTTTGCCGTAGAGCAGGAAATTGGATAGCGGCGACCACACCAGGCGGTTGTGCTGCCTGGCCATTTCGTCGAATTCGGCTGTGCCGAGTCCAACCCCGTGAATCACCGTCAGGTTGGGTCCATTGGCCCCGCTCAGCTTGAGCGACTCGTACTCGCGCGCCATGCGGAAACCGCCGCCTTCGGCAACGTGCATGACGGTTGGCCCGCTGTTCACGGCTTTTCGCAGGCCATCCCATTCGCCGCTGTCGCGCGGCATATCGAGCTGCGAAACGACCTTGACCGCACCGATGCCGGCGGTTTCGGTATTGCGCACCAGGCAACCTTCGGTCGCGTACGGCTGGTCCTTGCGCATGCCCTGCAAGGCGGTGGTGCCCGCCACCAGAGCTTTCAGTTCGCCATAGCGACCGACCTCGGTCAACAGGTTCAGATACCTGGCGCCGGTGATGAAGGACTGTGGGTTGGTGATGCGTTTGGCGTACTCTTCATCGTAGTAGCGCCACTCATAGCGGTCCTGGTACTTTCGCTTGAGCGGCAGCAAGGGATACATCGCGTATTCGGGATGATTGTGAATATCGATCAGGCCCGGATAAATGATGCCGCCGGTATCGAATACGGGTGCTGCTTCCGCACCCGGCGGCAAGGCTTCGCCGGCACGCACCACCGCGGCGATGCGCCCGTCGCGCAACCAGAGGCGAGCGCCCGGCAAGACTTCGTCGGCGGCATTCATGGTGACAATGGTGCCCAGCAGCAGGCGACCCGGGTCGGTGCTGGCAGCGAAGGGGGCGACGGCCGGCCTCGACACGTCTGCGACCGGTGCCGGGCCGGACGGCGTGGTACAGGCTGCGAGCAATACTGCGGTAGCAAGCAAATGCGGAAATCGGGTGCGCAGGCAGGACATCATGGCAGGACCTTCCGGAATATGGAGGAGGATGGACGACAGCCGGGTGCGATTATCATAGCTCGGCTTTGTGACGAATCGATACCGGGGGACATGACGCTGCGTCGACATTCCTGGCGAGCCGCCCTTGTGCTTTGCCGAAACGGCCGCAGGTAGTGGCGATCCATTACCTTCGAGCGAACCTTGCTACGGGAGCGAATCTGGCCTTGTTACGAAAACTGTGGTTGCGCTGTCAGGCGCTCTGGCGTCGCCCGGTCGCGCTGATCGACGAAACGCGCTGGCACGAAGTCACGCGCCACTATCGCTTCATGCAGGGCTTGTCCGCCGAGGAGCAGCGGCGCCTGCGCCTGATCGCATCCGACTTTCTGGCGCGCAAACATTTCATCGGCGCGGGCGGTCTGGAGATCGACGAAATCGTGCGCATCCAGGTGGCGGCGCAGGCGTGCATCCTGATCCTGGAGCTGGGCGCGGACTGGTTCGACGGCTGGACCGATATCGTCATCTACCCGGGGCGGTTCATGCCCGAGCGCGAAGTGGTCGATGCGGCCGGTGTGGTGCACCTGACGCAGGACGTTTTGTCGGGTGAGGCCTGGCTCGGCGGACCGGTCATCCTCTCCTACGAAGACGTGGCGATGGCCGGCGATCCGCAGCAGGCGGTGGACGGCTATAACGTGGTGATCCATGAATTTGCCCACAAGCTCGACATGCGCAACGGTCAGGCGACCGGCTTCCCTCCCCTGCACCGCGGCATGAAAAGTTCGGCCTGGCGCGAGGCCTTCATGGCCGCCTATCTGGACTTTTGCCGAACCGTCGATGCCGCCGATCGCCGCGACCGGCGTCGTGGCCGCCATGCCGGCTCGGCACTCGACGCGCTGCCGATCGACGCCTATGCCAGCGAAAACCCTGCCGAATTTTTCGCGGTGATCTCCGAGGCGTTTTTCGAGATTCCGGAGAATGTCGATGCGAGCTATCCGCAGGTATACGCCCAGCTATGCCAGTTCTACCGCCAGGATCCGCTGCAACGCCTGGATCGCGGCGATATTCGCTAAGCGCAAAGTAAAAAGCCCGCTGCGGAAAGCAACGGGCTTCGGCAATACCGCGGTATGGTGGCGGTCAGAGCTTCAATACCGCCGGGAAGACGGCGATGGCGAGGACAAACAACAACCATTCGCACTTCCAGCGTCTCAAGTGTCCGGTGTAGTACAGGATGATGCAAAGTATCGCAAAAACATAAAATGCGGCCAATAGCATTTCGCCTCCCTAGTTGTGTCTCGGGCCGTGCACCCGTACTAGGCGCTCACCTTACCATAAACACGAGGTGCGCGCGATCCGATCATACGGCGTCCTCGTCGGTTTCGCCGGTCCGAATCCGTACCACCTGACCGACGTCGGTCACAAAAATCTTGCCGTCGCCGATTTTGCCGGTGCGCGCCGCCTTGATGATCGCATCCAGCGCCTTTTCCACCATGTTTTCGGCGACGATCACCTCCACCTTGATCTTGGGGAGGAAATCGACCGTATATTCCGCGCCGCGGTAGAGCTCGGTATGGCCTTTTTGCCGGCCGAAACCCTTAACCTCGGTGACCGTCAGACCTGAGGCGCCCAGCTCCTGCAGCGCTTCGCGCACCTCGTCGAGCTTGAACGGCTTGATGACGGCTTCGATTTTCTTCATCACGACCTCG
>CAZCKI010000293.1:0-4705 GCA_964498815.1 uncultured Burkholderiales bacterium | reverse complement strand
TCCCGACCTTCTGGCCCTCACCGGTGGCCAAGCTGCCCCGTCAAGGAGGCAGGGGCTAGCGTGTGGGGAGGCGGTAAAACTCAGAGCTGTTGCCCCGGCGTAGGCCGGAGCCCAATTTGACTTGGCCTTTCGTTCACGAAACTTGGGTCCCGGCCTTCGCCGGGACGACAGTGAATCTCTGTCCAACCGGCTTGGCATGTCTCCGGCTCCCGTATCATCGCGTTTCCCCCTTCAACGCCCCAACACCACATGCTCCCCAACCTCTCCCACCACCCCATCGACCCCGCCGTCCGCACCGAGATCATGGCGCGGCTTGCGGGGATTGAAACCGAGCACGCGGTGCGCATCCTGTTTGCCTGCGAGTCGGGCAGCCGCGGCTGGGGGTTCGCTTCGCCGGATAGCGATTACGATGTGCGTTTTTTGTACGTGCACCGACCTGCCTGGTACCTCACCGTGCACCCGGGCCGCGATGTGATCGAGCAGCCGGTGTCGGCGGTGTTCGATGTCTGCGGGTGGGATCTGAAAAAGGCGCTGGCCTTGCTGCACAACGGCAATGTGCAAGTGATGGAGTGGCTCGATTCGCCGGTGGTCTATCGCGCGGAGGAAAACTTCCTCGCCGCCATGCGCGCTGCCGCGCAGGACTTTCACCGGCCCGAGCGCTCCTTCATGCACTACCTCTACATGGCGAAAAAGAATTACCACGAGCACCTGCAGGGCGACCCGGTCAAGCTGAAGAAATACCTCTACGTCCTGCGCCCCTTGTTCGCCGCCCTCTGGATCGAGCAGGGCCGCGGCATCGCGCCGATGGTGTTCGAGCAGATGGTCGATGCGCTGGTCAGCGATGCGGCGCTGCGCCAGGCCATCGCCGATCTCTTGGAAGTAAAACGCCGCGTGCCGGAGACCGAGCTTGGGTCGCCGATCCCGCTGATTCAGGAATTTTTGCAGCGCGAGCTGGACCGCCTGACCGCCATCCCGCCGGTGAAAACGCACGTGCCGGACGCGGGGGTGCTGGATCGCTTGTTGTTTGACGTAGTCATGGCAGAATCGCCGGCTTGACCGCCGTCGCCGGCGCCATCGCAATCCCCATTCAAAACGAAACCATCAGGAGAGGCAATTGAAAAGAACCCGCTCGATGTTGATGTTGGCAATGCTGGCCCCGGCAATTTGTGCCGCGCAGGATGCGCCGCTTACGCTGGAGCAGTTTTTGATCAAGGTCACCAGTATTTCCGGCGTGGCCTTGCTGGAATCGTGCGGTGCGGCGGCGCCGGCATTGAATGAGCCGTTTGCCGCCGCCACGCAAAAGTTTTTTGCCCAGCGCACCGAAGCGATGGCGTTGCTGCGCAAGCAATACGCGGAAAACCTCGACCGGCCGATGCTGCCGGCGACGACGTCGACGCTCGACGGCACCGCCAAGAGCGTGGCCGCCAAGGTGCAGGCGAACGATGCGGTGGCGTATTGCAACAAGACATTGGAGAACATGCAAAAGGCTACCGTTGATTCGGTGCATCGCGAGTTTGTGTCGATGTACTCGATATTCGGCACGCAGGTGGTGAGCGCCGGTACCGCCAAGGTGACGACCGCCGGCAGCGGGAAGCCGCATATCGAGGTGCAGGTCAACAGCATCGATGGCCTGATGGAAGCGCTGCAACAGCTCGGCGCGGACAAGAAGGCGGAATTGAGCGCGGCCCTTGCCGAGCGGAAGAAAGCGGACGAGATTGCCAAGGTGGAGGTCACCGCCGGTACCCAGCCGGCTGCCAAAGTTGCTACTTCCTCGGCGGCGACGCTCACCAGCATGGGCGGCCTGGTGTTCGCGATGAATGGCCAGTACGACAAGGCGGAAGCTGAGTTCAACAAGGTGCTGGCCGAGCAGGAAAGCAAGCTGGGACCGGATCATCCGGAGGTTGCCGAGACGCTCGAACGCATCGGTTCGGCGCGCTTCTCGCAAAGGAATTACGATGGCGCAGAGGCCGCGTTCACTCGTGCGATCGCCATTTTGCAGAAGGCATTCGGCGCCGACGATGTGCGCTTGGCGGAGTTGTATGGCGACATGGGTAACGTCTATTCCGTTCGCGGCCTGTATCCGAAGGCGGCGGAGTATGCGCAACACGCGCTTACCCTGAGAACCGCCGATCCCGCCAGCAAGCCGCTCGACATCGCCCAGGAGCAAAGAGACGTGGGCGATTTGTTCGACTCGGTCGGCCGCTACGCCGAGGCCGAAGCCCTACTGACGAAAGCTTGCGCTACGTACGAAAAAATTCGCGGTCCGAAGAACCCGACTTTCGCGAGTTGCCTGGTGGGCATTGCCGACGTACACATGCACCAGGGCCGCTATTCACTGGCGGAGGCGGGCTATCGGCGCGGCATCGCGTTGCGCGAAGCCGATGAAGGCAGGAAGAAGGACAAAGCGTACCTGACGATTGTTTGGGAACGACTGGCGGTGCTGCTGATGCGCGCCGGCAATTTCGCCGAAGCGCAGCAATTGCTGGAAAAATCCGTCGCCACCATCGAGAGCGACCCCAGGATGGATAAAGCTTCGATCGTGAGCCTGCAACAAAATCTCGGCACCCTGTACGACGCGCAGGGCAAGTATGAAAAGGCCGCGCCGCTGCTGCTCGAATCGCTCACCTATCGCGAGAAATTGCTCGGCGCGCAGCACGTCGAAACGGCGCTGAGCCTGCAGGCGTTGGCGGATCACTACCGCCTGCTGAAGCAATACGACAAGGCGAAACCAATGTTCGAACGGGCACTTGCCAACAACGACCGATCGTACGGCCCCGATGGCCGCGATGCCGCCGACAATTTGCAGGGCATCGCCCAGGTGCAACAGGCGCAAGGCGATTTGAAGGCGGCCGAACTGGCCGCCAAACACGCACTCGCCATTCGTGAAAAACTCTCCGGCCCCGATCATCCGCTGGTGGCCGAATCGCTGCGAACACTGGCCGGCATCTACAAAGCCATCGATCGCGCGGCGGAAGCGAAAGAGCTGGAAGATCGCGCTACGCGGATTGAGGGGATGAAGCGGTGAAGGAAAAAAGGGCTGGCGAGTGGTTTTTTGGCGGCTGATGGGTAGTTTTCAGATCGTATTTGTTTAATCGTTTTGTGTTTTCTTTCAATGGGTTGGGGAGGGTGGTTTGTTGGAGAAATTGCAGCGTTTGTTGGGTTGCGGGAATGGAAAAAATCACTGTCGTCCTGAGCGTAGCGAAGGACCTCATCCCGTAGCATTGGGCGGAAGAGATTCTTCGGGCTGCGCCTTCAGAATGACAGAGCATCTTTTTTCTTGCCATGTCACAACACGCTAGCGTTCAACCCCCACTGTCATTTGCATCACAGCCAACCCACCCCCCAATCCGTATGATGTCCCCATGACCTCCTCCCTACTTCCCACCGCCAACACCCTCTTCGGCCACTCGTTGCGTCCGCTTTGGTCGCTGGACCCCGCCATCCACTATCTGAACCACGGCTCCTACGGCGCCACACCCTTGCATGTGCAGGCCGCGCAAACGCGCTGGCGCGCGGCACTCGAAGCCGAGCCGGTGCGGTTTATGTCGGATGAGTTGCCGGCGGCGCTCAACGCGGCGCGGGCAAAGCTGGCGGGGTTTGTGGGCGCCACACCGCAGCGCCTCGCTTTTGTCGATAACGCCACCGAAGGCGCCAACGCGGTGCTGCGCTCGCTCACCTTCAAGGCTGGCGACCCGATCGTGATCGCTAACCACGGCTACCCCGCGTTGCGCCACACCGCGCGCTACCTCGCCAACCGGCACGACCTCATCGTCGTCGAGGCCGATGTGCCCTGGCCGCTCACCGACCCAAAAGAGATCGTCGAGGCCTACACCCGCGCCATTGAAGGCGGCGCGCGCATCGCCATTATCGACCATATATTTTCCCCGCTGGCGGTCGTGACGCCGGTGCTGGAAATCGCCAGGCTCTGCCGCGATCGCGGCGTGCCGCTGCTGATCGACGGCGCGCATGCACCGGCCCTGCTGCCGCTGCAGCTCGACAAGATCGCCGCCATCATGTCCGAACAGGACCAGCAGGAGACCGATGTCAGCTACGCCCGCATGGGCCGCGGCAGCCGCAGCGACCGCCCCGCCACCCCCTTCTGGTACGTGGGCAACTGCCACAAATGGTTGTGCGGCCCCAAAGGCGCGGGGTTCCTCTACGCCAATCCCGAAGGCCAGAACAACCTGCACCCGACGGTGATCTCCAATTTCTTCGGACAGGGATACGAGGCCGAGTTCGCCTGGACCGGCACCCGCGACCCCAGCGCGAGATTGTGCGTGAGTGACGCGATCGATTTCATCGAGGCACTGGGGGCTACGCGCTACCGCAACGCGCTGAAAGAAATGGCCTGGGAAGCGGCGGCGCTGATCTGCGATGCCTGGGGCGTGACGCCGGGCGCCACACAGGAAATGTTCGCGAGCATGGTCACCTTGCCGCTACCGGTGGACGAGGCGGCATCCCCTGAAGCCGTCGCCAAGTGGCGCATGACGCTGTTGCATAAACACAAAGTGGAAGTACCGATCCACGCCATCAATGGGAAATTGTGGGTGAGGATATCGGCGCAGGTTTATAACGAGATGTCGGACTATGAGGTGTTGGCGAGGGTGTTCGGGTAATCGTCATTCCTGCCTGTGCGGGAACGACTGAAATTGAGATTGTCATCCCGGCGAAGGCCGGGATCCAGTGGCGTTGCCCTTTCGTGAAC
>CAZCKI010000292.1:0-4706 GCA_964498815.1 uncultured Burkholderiales bacterium | reverse complement strand
GGGAAAGTAGGCGCGAGCGTAAATGCTGTCGCCGGCGGCAAAGGCAGTCTTGAGGGTCGCTTTGCCCTCTTCACCCTTCTTGATATTGGTGGTCGCGAATACGATGTTGCCGGAGCCATCCTTGTTGAGTATCAGGTATTTGGCGGCCTGGGCATTCGCAACACCGGGCAGTGCCAGGCAAAGAGCGATGAGCGCGGCGGCAAATGAAATATTGCGTGCAAGTGGCTTCATGTTTCCTCCCTGAGGTGTAGTTTTCCGGTCAGTATAGGCTCATCATCATTTATCGGAGCCGTCCATCGCCGTCGGCGCATCGCGAGCCACCGCGCGGGCGGCAACGATGGCGAGCCCCAGCGACAGCGCAAAGCCGACGAACACCCATTGCGGCAGATGGTAGTCGAGCAACAAGCCGAAGACGATCGGCGCCAACGCCAGGCCGACATCGAGGCCGGAATAGACCATGCCGTAGACGCGCCCAAACGCCGCTTCGCCCAGCCGCGCCTTGGTGGCCTGCCGTACCAGCAAGTCGCGCGAGGGCCCGGCGATGCCGAGGGTGAAGCCCATCGCGGCCATCGTCGGGATCACCAGCACGGCGGGTATCGCTTTCGAGGCCAGCAGCAATGCCAGCAGCGCGCCGCCGGCCAGCACCGCACTGACAGTGAATTCGTGCGCGCGGCCGGGCCTGGCGATAAACCCTCCCAGGACCAGGCCGGCCGAGCCTGCCAGCAGGTAGATCGACAGCGCCGAAGTGGCGCTGAGCAGAGAAAGATCGTACAACTCGTGCAACAAGGCGGGCGCAAAGTTCTGCAAGGCGCCGAAGCCCAAGGTCAGGAAAAAGAAAAAAGCGAACGCGAGCCACACCATGCGCACGCGCAGGAACGACCAGGTTGCAGGCCTGGCTCCGCTGGCCGGATGGAGTACCGTCATCGGATACTGCAGCGATTCGCGCTTCCAGATCAGCAAGGACAGCGCCAGAGCCCCAAACAGGGCAGCGCCCAAGCCGGCCACCCGCCAGTTGTATGCGGTCGCCAGCGCCGTCATCAACAAAGGGGCCAGCGCCCAGCCGAGATTGCCGCATATGCCGTGGGTGGAAAAAGCGTGTCCCAGGCGCGGCGGCGATACACGCCGGTTCAGCAACGCATAGTCAGCCGGATGAAACACGCTATTGCCCATGCCGGCCAGCAGCGCAGCCAGCAGCAGTCCCTGGAAGCCGGTCGATAGCGCAACGGTGACACCGGACAGCGTCAACAGACTCACTCCGGCGCACAACACCCGATGCGCGCCGAAACGATCCACCCATACCCCGGCGATCGCCTGGCCAATGCCGGAGATGGCATAAAACACGCTGCTCAGCACGCCGACTGCCGTGAATCCCAGGCTGAATTCCTGCATGAACCACGGGAACAGCGGCGGCAGCATGAGGTGAAAAAAATGCGATGTGCCATGCGCAAATCCCACCAGGGACATGACGGCAGCGTCCTGCTTTAGCGTCGCGTTGGGTGCCAGTACCGGGGCTGTGGCGGACATGGAGATGCGTCGGGAAAAAATGGCATTGTACCCGGCGCATTCGGCAGAACCCGGGCCGGAGGAACCGAGCCGCCCTTGCTCCTCAGGCGATCGCGCGCAAAGTCGCCAGCGGCGGCAATTCAACCGCCTTGCGAGTGCCGATGAGCCCTGCCACGGCAACGCCAATCCCGCCTCCCAAAATGCCCAGCACCGGAATCCACCAGTTGATCACGTAGGTAATCGACATGATTCGATCCGCCAGCACCATCGCCAGAGCGATGGCGCCTACGCTCGCGATCAGGCCGGACAGCAGGCCGATGGCGAGGAACTCCGCCAGTTGCACCACCATCATTTGCCGGCGGCTCGCGCCCAGCGTGCGCATGATGGCGGCGTCGAATATGCGATCGTCCTGGGTGGAGGCGATGGCGGCGTACAGCACTACCAGCCCCGCCGCCAGCGCGAACAGGAAAACGTAGGAGACCGCACGCGCCACTTGGTCGGTGATGGTGCGCACCTGCTCCATGAGCGCGCTCAGGTCGATCACGGACAAGTTCGGGAAGCGCTGCACCAGCCCGTTGGCAATGTCGTCCTTGCCGGGCGGCAGGTAAAAACTGGTGATGTAGCTGGCGGGATAGCCGTCGAGTACGCCGGGATTGGCGATGACGAAGAAGTTGGGCCGGAACGAATCCCATTCCACTTTGCGAATACTGGTGATGGATGCGGTGAAACGCGATCCGGCGATATCGAAGGTGAGTTTGTCGCCGAGATTGAGGCGCAGGGTCTTGGCGATCCCCTCTTCGACGGAAAACTGCTTTTCCTGGGACTCTTTTTCCCAAAACGTGCCGGCAACGATACTGTTGTCGGCCTGCATTTTCTCCATCCAGGATAAATTGAATTCGCGCTCGGCCAGGCGTCTCGCTCCCTCGTCGCCTTTGCCGGGAAGCGTGTATTTCGCACCGTTCACCTCGACCAGCCGCCCGCGCACCATAGGGAACAGTTCCGGCGCCGCGACATCGCGTTCGGCAAAATAGGCGCGGACCGCCGGAAGTTGGTCGGCCTGCACATTGACCACGAAACGGTTGGGCGCGTCGGTACTCAGCCTTGCCTGCCATTGGCCGATCATGTCGGTGCGCACGACAGTCAGCAGCAACATCGCCATGATGCCCAGCGACAGCGCGACGATTTGCACCAGGCTGCCGCCGGCGCGGCGCTGCATATTGGCGATGCCGTAGCGCCAGGATCCGCTGACGGCGCCACGCATGCGTGCGGCGACGCGAATCAGCAGCCAGCCCAGCAGCGCGGCAACGCCCAACGCGATCACAAATCCCGCCAGCGCCTGCGCACCCATTTTCAAGTCGCCCACACGCCACAGGATAAGGCCCGCCAGCGTGGCAAAACCCAGCAAATAGGCCAGCGCAGAGCGGGCCTCGAAGGGATCCAGGTCACGGCGCAACACGCGCAGGGTCGGCACGCGTCGCAGGGCGAGCAGCGGCGGCAGGGTGAAGCCCATCACCAGCGCCACACCGATCAGCAGGCCCTGCAAAGCGGGCAACATTCCCGGCAGCGGCAATTCCACGGTAAGAAAGCGCCCGAGCATGACCGCCAATACACTTTGTGCGGCAAAACCGGCCAGCACTCCGCTCACGCTGCCGATCGCACCCAGGGCCGCGAATTGCCAGAAATGCAGCGCAAAAATATCCGCCTGTACGGCGCCCAGACAGCGCATCATCGCAGCACCATCGAGTTGGCGCTGCGAAAAGCGCCGCGCCGCCAGCGCTACGGCCACCGAGGCCAGTACCACCGAAAGCAATGCAGCCAGACCCAGCAGGCGCTGGGCACGGTCCAGCGCCACGCGCACTTCGGCGCGCGAATCGCGCACCGTCTCCAGCCTTTCGCCGCGCGCCATACTGTTCTTGAATGTCAATTCGAAAGCGTCGACAGCAGCACCATCGCCGGCGACCAGGAAACGATAGGTGACGCGGCTGCCCACCTGCATCAGTTTGGTCGCGGCCAGGTCCCGCATATTCAGCATCACGCGCGGCGCAATGCCGAAGTAGTCGAGGACGCGATCCGGTTCCTTGGTGATCAGGGCGACTATTCTGAATTTCACCGCGCCGATCGTAAGCTCATCGCCCATGTCGACATGCAGGCGCGCCAGCAAGACTTCCGGGACCCAGATTGTCCCCGGGGCGGGAATCCCCTCTGCCATGCGATCAGGCAAGCCGGGCCGGTCGGTGATGCGAATCTTTCCTCGCAGCGGAAAACCGGTTGAAACTGCTTTCAGCTCGGCCAGGCTGACGCCCTGCCCACGCGCGACGTCACCCGCCACCATGCTGGGAAACGTGGTGGATTCGGCGGTACGCAATTGCAGGCGCGCGGCTTCCTCGCGAAAGCGCGCGGCGATCGGCTTGTCGGCCATGACCACGGCGTCGGCCGCGATCAACTCGTTGGCCTGGCGGTCCAGCGCGGCGCGTACACGGTCGGCGAAAAACGATACGGTGGTCACGCTCATGACCGCGATGAATAGCGCCGCTACCAGCACCCGCGCCTCGACCGAGTAGCCGTTGCGGCGCAGCATGCGCAGGGCCAGTTTCAAGTTGGCTAGCACGACCGGCTCACATCGCCAGCGCTTGCGGCGCGTCTTCCGGCTGGATCACGCCCGCCTCGATCACCAGCCTGCGCCCGCAGCGTCCGGCCAGGGCGATATCGTGGGTGACGAGGATCAGCGTAGTGCCGCGCTCGCGATTCAATTCGAACAGGAGTTCGATCATGCTGCGGCCGGTGTTGGCGTCGAGATTGCCGGTCGGCTCATCCGCGAACAGCAATTTGGGCTCGGTGACGAAGGCACGGGCGATCGCCACCCGTTGCTGTTCCCCGCCGGAAAGCTGCTTCGGGTAATGTTTGACGCGGGCCTGCAGGCCGACTCGCTCGAGGATACGCAGGGCCAGCGCCTTCGCATCGGCCACGCCGGCCAATTCCAGCGGCAGCATGACGTTCTCCAGCGCGGTCAGCGAGGGCAATAACTGGAACGACTGAAACACAAAACCGACCATGCGGCCCCGCAATTTGGCGCGGCCGTCTTCGTCGAGCGCGTACAGGTCGTCGCCGGCAATATAGACTTTCCCTTCCGTGGGGGTATCCAGGCCGGCCAACAGGCCGAGCAGGGTCGACTGTCCGGAGCCGGATGCGCCGACCACAGCGAC
>CAZCKI010000291.1:0-4729 GCA_964498815.1 uncultured Burkholderiales bacterium | reverse complement strand
GGAGGTTCTCCGCAGATACGGCGCAGTTATCCAACAATATTGCGCAGGTGTCCGATGCGCGGATGCCCATCTTGTGTTCCGGGCGCTGCACATTGAAGCCGGGCGTGTCGGTGGGCACGATGAACGCGGAGAGGCCCTTCTTGCCCAGGTCCGGATCGGTGACGGCGAAGACGATGGCGAGATGCGCGCGCTTGCCGTTGGTGACGAACTGCTTGGCGCCGTTCAGCACCCATTTGCCATCGACCAATTTGGCGGTGGTTTTGAGATTGTTGGCCTCCGACCCCGCCTGTGGCTCGGTGAGGCAAAAGCAGCCAATCTTTTTGCCGGCGGCGAGATCGCGCAAATACATTTCTTTTTGCTCGACACTGCCCCAGGCGAGGATGGGCCCGCAGCCCACCGAGTTATGCACGCTCATCAGCGTGGCGGTGGAGGCATCGCCGGCGGCGATTTCCTCGATGGCCAGCGCGTAGGCGGTGTAATCGGAAAAGGAGCCGCCCCATTCCTCGGGCACGACCATGCCAAGCAGGCCCAGTTCGCCCATCTGCGCCACCACCGCGTCGGGAATCCACTTGTCCTTTTCCCACTGCGCGGCGTGCGGCGCCAGTTCCTTGCGGGCGAAATCGCGCGCCAGGTCGCGGATCATGCGCTGGTCGTCGCTGAAAAAATCGGGGCTGGCTTTCATGAGCATGGTGGCTCCGGCGAAGGTGCTGGGCGAATTGTGTTCGCGTCGCTCGCGTGGGGTCGGCTTACGGTCGGTTTACTTTGTCTCGGCTTCGATTTTCTTGTTGGTGTCTTCGGCCTGCTTGTCCACGGTCTTTTGCACGTCCTTGGCCTTATCGTAGCCGGCCATGGGGGTGGCGGTGAGGGCGTTGCTGCGTACCGCCTTGGCGGTGGCGTCCTTGTCGGCTTGCACCTGTTCGGCGGTCTTGGCTTCTTCCTTCTTGCCGCAGCCCGCGGAAAGCGCAATCGTCGCCACCGACACGATCATCACGAATGCGGTAGTGGCGGTGGCCAACAGGGGACCTCGATTTACCATGGGAACTCCGTGCCGTCGTAGTTGATGAATTTGCCGTTGGTTTTGACCGAGGCTCCGGCAATCACCTTGCGCATGCCGGCGATGCTGGTTGCCACGTCGATATCGGCGCCGGCGCCGCCCATGTCGGTTTTCACCCAGCCGGGATGGAACGCGAACAGCGTGACGCCCTGCGGGCCCCACTCCAGTGAAGCGGCTTTCATGACCGCGTTGAGCGCCGATTTGCTGGCGCGATAAAGCCCGCTGGAGGCCGTGCTCATGAGGCCGATGGAACCCATCTTGCTGGATACGAAAGCGAACTTGCCCTGAGCCTTGGCGAGCATCGGCGCCAGCACCGGAACCGCGTGCATGGCGCCCATCACGTTGGTCTGCATCACAGCGTTGAAATCGGCCTTGTCGATCGCGCTCACGCCAGAAAGGCGCGGCCCGGTCACGCCGGCGTTGTAGATCGCCACGTCGAGACTGCGGCGGGCCAGGCTTTTTTTCAGGGCTAGGAAGTCATCGGGCCTGGTGACGTCCAGTTGAAAAGCGACCACGCCCTCCTTTTCCAGCGCGGCTACGTCGCTTTTCTTGCGTGCGGTGGCGATCACCTTGGCGCCGTCGGCAAGGTACTGCCGGACGAACTCCCTGCCGAGCCCGCGTGACGCGCCGAGAATAAGAACGGTAGGCACTTATAGCTCCACGATCTTCCAGTTTGAACCGACCTTGTTGAAAGTGATGATACCGGCCCGGCCGTTCTTTCTGGTTATGACCGCCTCCTGAAATTCGCCGTAGGAGGAGCCGAGCGCGAAGCCGGCGATAGAGTCGGCCATATTCTTGAGTTCGGCAGGCGTCATTTGCTGAATTCTGCCGCGATAATTGTCTTTCGCATGGCCCTCTAGGCAAAGCATTACTCCGTCCCGATCACTGCTGCTCAAGGCCATCTGAAACGATCGCCAGGTTGCCTCGGGGCTGCCAAATCTTACGTCGGCGGGCGGAGTTTCATTTCGCAGTTTGGCTTGCAGCAAATCGCAACTTTCCTGCAGTTCAGGCGGACTTCTTCCTCGAAGTTTCTCGATCACCCCATCACGCATCTTGCCCACGTTTTCGACAAACATCGGTGAATTCAGGTACGAAGCAACTTGCGCCGATTGCCGAGATATCCACGTGTCATAGTCTTTGCGCAAGGCTGGCGCCCTGGCCGGCAACAGAGTGGAACAGGCTTCCATCATGGCGGGCGTCAGGATGATACCGAGACCTTCACCTGAATCCGCTCGTGCGCCCACGAGGTGGAAAGTTGCCGCAAGACCTGCCAGCAAAATCAGCCTGTGCAGTCTCATTTTCTTTAAAGCATTTCCACGGCCAGCGCCGTCGCTTCGCCGCCACCGATGCAAAGCGAGGCGATGCCGCGCTTGCCGCCGCGCGCTTTCAGCGCGTGCAGCAGGGTGACGATCAAGCGCGCACCCGAAGCGCCGATCGGGTGACCCAGGGCACAGGCGCCGCCGTTCACGTTGACCTTGGCGTGCGGCAGGTTGAGGTCTTTCATGGCGGCCATGGTGACCACGGCAAAGGCTTCGTTGATCTCGTAGAGATCGACGTTGTCCGGACCCCAGCCCAGCTTCTTGTGCAGCTTGTCGATGGCGCCGACCGGGGCGGTGGTGAACCACTCCGGCTCGTGCGCGTTGGAGGCGTGGCCCATGATGCGGGCGATCGGCTTCAGGCCGCGGGCCTTGGCGTCCGATTCCTTCATCAGGATCAGGATGGCGGCGCCATCGGAAATCGACGAGGACGAAGCCGCGGTGACGGTGCCATCTTTATTGAAGGCGGGTTTCAGTGCTGGGATTTTTTCCGGCTTGCACTGTCCTGGCGGCTCGTCGGTGTCCAGCACCACATCGCCGGCCTTGCCCTTGACGGTGACGCCGGCGATTTCATCCTTGAATGCGCCGCTGGCCACCGCGCCCTGCGCGCGCTTCACGCTTTCGGCGGCAAAGGCGTCCTGGTCGGCGCGGGTAAAGCCATATTTGGCGGCGGTGGCATCGGCGAAGATGCCCATCGCCTTGCCGTCATAGGCGTTTTCGAGTCCGTCAAACGCCATGTGGTCCAGCGCCTTGACGTGGCCGTAGCGGAAGCCCTGACGCGCCTTGGGCAGCAGATAGGGCGCGTTCGACATGCTTTCCATGCCGCCCGCCAGCACCACATTGACGCTGCCCGCCATGATAGCGTCGCTCGCCATCATTACCGTCTTCATGCCCGAGCCGCACACCTTGTTGACGGTGGTGCAGGTGGTGGACTTGAGCAAATCGGCACCCAGCACTGCCTGGCGTGCCGGCGCCTGGCCGAGGGCGGCCGGCAGCACGCAGCCGATCAGCGCCTCGGTGATGTCCTCGGCCTTCAGGCCCGACTGCACGACGGCGGCCTTGATGGCGACCGAGGCGAGCTGGGGGGAAGACAGCGGCAATAGTTGTCCATTCATGCTGCCTATGGGGGTGCGTTTGGCGGCGACGATGACGACGGAATCAGACATGGTGTGCTCCGAGATTGGTAGATCACAAAAACTTGTTATACCCGCCCCCGCCCTTCGCCTTACTCAGGACAGGCTACGGCGGGGGCCTAATTTTGCAGCCCTTGCTACCGCATAAAACTTGGGCTCCCGCCTTCGCGGGAGCAGGGATTTCTCAGGCCGATTCGCCGAACAGTTCGCGGCCAATCAACATTCTACGGATTTCATTGGTACCGGCGCCGATATCGTAGAGCTTGGCATCGCGCCACAAACGCCCGGTGGGGTATTCGTTGATATAGCCGTTGCCGCCCAGGCACTGGATCGCCTCCGTCGTCACCTTCACGGCGGACTCCGAGGCGTAGAGGATGCAGGCCGCCGCGTCCTTGCGCGCGGCGCGGCCACGACCCTGGTCGAGCATGGTGGCGACGCGGTAGCTGAAGGCGCGCGAGGACTGCAGGGCCACGTACATATCCGCTACTTTGCCTTGCATCAGGCCAAAGGTGCCGATCGGCTGGCCGAACTGCTTGCGCTCGTGCACATAGGGCAGGACGATGTCCATGGCCGATTGCATGATGCCGATGGGGCCGCCGGAGAGGACGGTACGTTCGGTATCGAGGCCGCCCATCAGCACGCGCGAGCCACCGTTGACCGCACCCAGCACGTTCTCTTCGGGAATCTCGCAGTCCTCGAACACCAGCTCGCAGGTGTCGGAGCCGCGCATGCCCAGCTTGTCGAGCTTTTGCGCGGTGCGAAAGCCCTTCATCCCCTTCTCGACGATGAAGGCGGTCATGGCGCGCGAACCCTGGTCCTTGGGTGCGGTGCGCATATAGACGATCAGCACGTCGGCGTGCGGGCCGTTGGTGATCCACATCTTACTGCCGTTGGCGATCCAGCGGTCGCTCTTTTTTTCCGCGCGGCAGGCCATCGAGCCCACCACATCGGAGCCGGCGCCCGGCTCGGACATGGCCAGCGCGCCGACGAACTCCCCGGAGGCGAGCTTGGGCAGGTATTTTTGGCGCTGCGCTTCGTTGCCGTTGAGATAGAGATTGTTGACGCAAAGATTGGAGTGCGCGCCGTAGGCGAGACCCACCGAGCCGGACGCGCGGGAGATTTCTTCCATGGCCACGATGTGCGCAAGGTAGCCCAGCCCGGTGCCGCCGTATTCCTCGGGCACCGACAGGCCCAGCACGCCCAGGTCGCCGAACTTTTTCCACATG
>CAZCKI010000290.1:0-4736 GCA_964498815.1 uncultured Burkholderiales bacterium | reverse complement strand
GGCATTCGGCGCCGCTTCGATCAACGCGGGACTTTCGACGCCGCTGGTTTTCACGGTCAGCAACATTGCCGGCAATCCGGTGCAGGCCGGCATCGCCTTTACCGACACCTTGCCGGCCGGCCTGCAACTCCTGGCCGGCGCAACGGCGACCGTTTCGGGCGCCGGCTGTTCGGGCACCGTCAACCTGACCGCGCCCGGCACCATCGCCGCATCGGCGATCGCGATGACCGCCGGTACGGCAGCTTGCACGGTGACCGTTTCCTCGGTGACCAACGTCGCCGGCCAAAGCAACGACACCTGCACCGGAACACCGGCCGCATTCACCAACGGCGCCGCCAACATTGGCGGACTCGCCAACCTGACCAATGCCGTGACCAACCAATGCCTGGTGGTCAAGGTGCTGGTGATCGATTCGGTCGTCGCCAAGTGTATCAACGACACGCCGTACGTCGACTACACCGTACACGCGGTCGGCGTACCCAGCCCGAGCGGAGTCAATGTCGACTGGCAAAAAATCGGCGGCCAGAGCGTGCAAGTGCTGCCGGGCCAGCCGCTCACCGGCCGCCTGCTGTGGCCGGGCGCCGCCGTCGATTCGAACGGCAATCCGACGGCGTGGCCGGGCTGGCAATTCGTTGGCGGTCAGTGGGTGCAGATCAGCGACGGCCTGCGCCCCAACATGAACCTGGTGTTCACGATCAATCCGACTTCGCAAGTACTGGTGTCGTATCCGCCGGCCACCGCGACCTGCAGCGCCGATCCGCGCCAGATTCCGCCGCCGACCCTGACCAAAGCTTTCGTCTCGCCTATGATCGTCGACGGCGATTCGACTTCACTGGTGTTCACGGTGACCAGCGCGCCGGGAAACATGGGCCGTTCCGGCATCACGTTCTACGACATGCTGCCGCAGGGGCTTGCATTGAAGTCGAGCGCCATCGCTTCGATCGATGCAAATTGCAGCGGCAACGTGAGCTTGTTGGCGCCCAACATCATTGCCGTGACCAACTTCGGCATCAGCACCGGCGTCTCCTCCTGCACCCTTACCGTCACCGGCATCACCAATCGCAACGGCGCCTTGAATCCGGCGCAGTGCGGCGCCACCAACGATCCCGCCTTTACCAACGATGCCACCTCGATTTCCAACACGGTCAACATCGCCAACGGCGTGACACCGCAATGCCTCAAGGTGTTGCCGCCGCAGCCGACGCTCACCAAGCAGTTCGCCGCCATTCACATCGCCGATGGAGACAGCACCAAGCTGACGTTCTTCGTCAACAACTCCGCAGCCATGCCTGCGGTATCGGGAATCGCTTTCATCGATACTTTGCCGGCAGGTTTGACGTTGGCGGGCACGGCGATCTTTTCGCTGCAGGGTGCAGGCTGCAACGCGCAGGTCAGCCTGACCGCGCCTTCGAAAATATCGGTGACCGGTCTCTCGATGGCAGCCGGCACACTATTTTGTTCGCTGGTGATCGACGGCGTTACCAACGTCGCAGGGCAGGTGAATGCGTCTTGCGCAACCTTCCCCGCGAGTTTCACCAACTCGGCCGGTTCCATGTCGGGCCTCGCCGGCGTGTTCAACGCCGTGCAACCCTCCTGCCTGGTCGTCGATCCGGTCGATCCCGCGTTGAAATCGCTGACCGTGACGAAGTCGATCAGCGCCGCGTCCGGTGCATCGCCCAGCTCGACCTACACGGTCAGGCTCAACTTCAAGAACACCAGTTCCGCCGCCAACGCCGTGAAGCAGGACGTGGCTATCATCGATGCGCTGCCGGCGGGAATGAACTACGTGCCTGGCTCGCTCAGACTGACTTCCGGAACCAGCGTGATCCCGATGGTCAACAGCGGCGGCGTCTACACACTCGGCACCCGCAACGGTGTCTACGACACCACCGGCAACAAGATCACGGTGTCGTTGTCCACGCTGTTTCCGGCAGAGCAGGGCGAAATCAGTTTCGATGTGGCGATTGCCGCCGGGCTTGCGCTGAACACGGTCCTGCAAAACACCGCGCAATACTCGTTCACCGACAGCCAGCTCAACCACGTCGGCCCGAAGAATTCGAACACCGTCGAATTTCGCATCAGCGATACCACCGGCGTGAGCCTGCGCGGCATGACCATCGCCTCGGTCGACCCGGGCAGCACGGTGGTCTTCGAAAACATCCTGACCAACACCGGCAGCAGGCCCGACACCTTCGATATCACCTTGTCGGGCTCGACCTTTCCCGCCGGCACCGTCATCCGGATGTACAAGGAAGATGGCGTCACGCTGCTGGCCGATACCAACGGCAACGGCATTGCCGACACCGGCCCGGTGCCGGCCGGCGGGACCTACAAGATCGTGGTGACGGCTGCCCTGCCATTGGGAATAGCCGGCGGCCCGTACAAGGTTCGCAAGAATGCGCAATCGGTCACCAACCCGCAAGTGCGCGCATCCGACGACGATATCGTGTCGACCATTTTGCGCACCTGCCGCGTGGTGCTGGAGCCGGACAACAGCGGACAGGTGGCGCCGGGTGGCAGTGTCGTCTATTCCCACACGGTTACGAATACCGGCGTATGCGACGAGACCATCACTTTCCCCGCCAACCTGTTGACCAATCTGGCTGCGGGCTGGACGGCACAGTTGTATCTCGACAATCCGACGGCCGGCGGACAGTCGATCGTCGGCGTGCTGGATCCGGCCGATGCGCAAATGACCGGCGCCAGTAGCTTTGCCCTCGCCCCCGGTGCCCGCGCCATTCTGTTGGTCAAGGTCACGGCACCGGCGGCAGCGACCAATGGCGCGAGCAATACTACCGAAGTTCGCGTCACCGGCGGCGCCAGCGGCACGCTGCTGGTTCGCGATGTCACGGTGGTCGGCACTGGCACCAATGTCAACAACGTCATTCAAGGCTACATCGACAACACCTACCAGCGTCCGACGGTGTGGGCTACTATCTCCAAGGATTTCTATCTCAAGGCCAATGCGCCGGCCTGCGTGAGCGATCCCACCATCATCGAACACCGCACCATCATCATCACCGGACCCAACGGCGAGCACGAGGAATTGATCGCCACCGAAACGGCCGCGGGCTCGGGCATTTTCATCGTCGACAATATTCCTGTGCGGCGCCCGCCGGTGACGTCGAGCGACGGCATCATCGAAGGCAATCCCTACGACACCTACGATGTCGAGATCATCGGCTGCAGCCGCAGGATCACCACCACCGTCACGCTGGTCGATCCGAACGGCGTCGTGTTCGACAGCGTCAGCAACGAGCCGGTCGCCGGCGCCACCGTACGATTGACGACAGTGCAGGGCGGACAATGCACCGCGACGCTCGCCCCGGTCACGCAACTGCTGGGTGGCCGCGTGGTCACCGCGCCGAATCCGGTGATCACCGGTTCGGATGGCCGATTCAACTACGCGCTGGTGACTTCGGCGGACTACTGTGTTCTGGTCACGCCGCCGAACGGCTACACCTGGACCTCCAAGGTGCCCGCCGGTTCGCTGCCGGCCGGCCGCAATATCCTCGCGACCGGCCCCCTCAGCGGCGGTTCCTACGGTGGCGCATTTCACGTCGGTCCCGAAACCGGTCCCGTCATCGTCGATGTGCCGGTCGATGCTGGCAAGATCGCCGGCCTGTTCGTGCAGAAAACCGCATTGCGGCCGGTGGTCGAGATCGGTGAATTCAACGACTACGTGGTCACCGTTCACAACGGTACCGGCTACGACCTGAATCGTGCCGATGTATTGGCGACCGACAGCTTGCCCATGGGGTTCACCTATGTCGCCGGAACCGCTCGCCTCGACGGCAAACCGTTGGCCGACCCGTTGGGCAAGGGCGGGCCGCAACTGGTGTTCGACATCGGCCATCTGACGAAAGACCAGGAAGTCAAACTGACCTATCGCATTCGTATCGGTCCCGGTGCCTTGCAGGGTGACGGCATCAATCGCGTCTTCGCCAGTTATCGCATCGGCACCGGTTCTTCGCAGTACAGCGAATCGAATATGGCGATGGTGCAAGTCACCGTCAATGCCGGCGTGTTCTCCGACAAGGGCTTCATCACCGGCAAGATCTTCGCGGATTGCAATCGCGACCGGATCCAGGACGAGCACGAGGTCGGCGTGCCCGGTGTGCGCCTGTACCTCGAGGACGGCACCAACGTCGTTTCCGACGCCGAGGGTAAATTCAGTTTCTACGGCATTGCGCCGCGCACCCATGTGCTGAAAATCGATCGCCAGACTCTGCCGGTCGGCATCACCGTGCGCGACCTGATCGCGACGTCGAGCCGCAATCTCGGCAAGGGCGACAGCCAGATCGTCGATTTGCAAAACGGCGAATTGCACAAAGCCAACTTCGCCATTCAGTCCTGCACCGAACCGGTGATGGCGGAAATTGCGCAACGGCGCCTGTCGGCCGCATCGATGAAAACCGAAGTCGACGGCCGTCTGCAGCAAAAGCTCAGCACCGATACGGTGGTGAAGGCCAACGCCGACGTCAAGGCGCTGCCGGCAGCCGGCGTGCTCGGTGCGAATGGCGGCGCGGTCGCACTACAAGGTGCTACCGGCGGCAACGATGCAGCGGCGGTGACGGCCGCCACCAGCGGATTCCAGACCTTGACGCCGGTACCCGCGAAGGCGGTGTCGTCCGCCGAAAAGCCGGTAGTGTCGGAGGCGGAGACGCTGCTGGAAAACGTGTTGCCCGCCGAATCCAACGAACTGGGTTTCATGGGATTGAAAGACGGCGAAATCC
>CAZCKI010000289.1:0-4738 GCA_964498815.1 uncultured Burkholderiales bacterium | reverse complement strand
GGTAGATGACATCCACCCGCTGCGGCCCCTGGGTGGTGCGCATGAAGACGGTGTCGTCGGCCACGAACAGGTCCGCGCCTTCGACCAGCTCGATACCCATTTGCTGGGCGAGAAAGGCGTGTTCGAAGTATGCCGAATTGAATTGTCCTGGGGTCATCAGTACGATGGTGGGCATGTCGGTGCCGGGTGGTGCCACGTTCCGCAGCGTTTCCAGCAGCAGGTCCGGATAGTGATCGACCGGGCGCACCCGCTGCACACCGAACAATTCCGGGAACAGGCGCATCATCATCTTGCGGTTCTCCAGCAGGTACGACACGCCGGATGGCGTACGTAGATTGTCCTCGAGTACGTAGTGCTCGCCCGCCCCGTCCTTGACCAGATCGATACCGGCGATGTGCGCGTAAATGCCGCCCGGCACGTCGATGCCGACCATTTCCGGGCGGTATTGCGAATTGCCGAGGATGGCTTGCTCGGGAATCTTGCCCGCCTTGAGAATTTCGCGACCGTGGTAAACGTCGTGCAGGAAAGCGTTGAGGGCTCGCACGCGTTGGGTAAGCCCCTCTGATACGCGGTCCCACTGCAAGGCCGGAATGATGTGCGGAACGATGTCGAATGGGATCAGCCGCTCGGTGCCGGTGGCTTCGCCGTACACCGCAAAGGTGATGCCGACACGGTGGAACAACAAGTCCGCCGCGTGCCGGTTCTGGGCGATCTTCTCCGCAGGCGTGTTCGCCAGCCAGTCGGCGAAGATTTCGTAGTGCGGCCGGACGGTGCCGTCGGCCGCGTACATTTCGTTAAATAATACCGATTCACCCATGAGCCAATATACCGTCTTTTCCGCGCCAAACGGGTGACTATCTGCGCTCACACTTGGTGCGTTCGTCGCGGTGTGCGTGCCGATCCGGTTGTCGACCCAGTTCCTCGCTTAGAATTCATGAACAGGCCCTAGCGAAAACAATGCCACCATGATTGCCGATCCCCTCGTCATCGCCACTACCGTTGCGCGCTTCCGCGAACGGCTGGCCACCGCCGGCGCCCGCGCCGCGGATGCCTTGCGGGCGCTCGATTTCATCGATGCCGCCGCGCGCGCCAATGGTCGCGAGGCGTCGCTGCTGCCGGCGGTCGATACCGCCGAAATCCTGTTCGGCATCGACGCCGACGCGGACACGCTGGCCACGGCACTGATCGTATCCGCCATCCCGACCAAGGAAATCGACCTGCCGCTAATCAACGAGGCCTTCGGCGCCGATATTGCCGCACTGGTTCAGGGCGTTTTGCGCGCCGGGCGCATCGAAATTGTGCGTGCGGCGGGGGATCGTGCCGCGTCGCTGGAAACGCTGCGGAAAATGTTGCTGGCCTTGGCCGACGACGTGCGGGTGGTGCTGGTGAAATTGGCCGAGCGTGTGGTCTTCCTGCGCAACCTCACCCAGGCGCCGGACGCCGTCAGGCGTGCCGCCGCCGAGCAGACGCGCGACCTGTTTGCTCCGCTGGCGAATCGGCTCGGGGTATTCGCCATCAAATGGGAGCTGGAGGATTTTTCGTTTCGCTTTCTGGAACCGGACATCTACAAGCGCATCGCCACCCAGCTCGACGGCAAACGCCACGAGCGGGAAGCGTATATCGGTCGCGTGGTCGAAGAATTGAAAACGGCCCTCGCGGGGCTTGCCATCGATGGCGAAATTGCCGGCCGGCCCAAACACATCTATTCGATCCATCGCAAGATGCAGGCGAAGAACGTCGCCTTCGAGAATTTATACGACGTGCGCGCGGTACGCGTGTTGGTCGAGACCGAGGCGGACTGCTACGGAGTGTTGGGGCTGGTGCACGACCGCTGGCAGCCGATTCCCGGCGAATTCGACGACTACATCGCCAAGCCGAAGGCCAATCATTACCAGTCGCTGCATACTGCCGTGCTGGGGCCGGAAGGCAAGACGCTGGAGGTACAGATTCGCACGCGGGCCATGCATCTGGCCTCCGAACACGGTGTCGCCGCGCACTGGCGCTACAAGGAAGGCGCGTCGCGCCAAACTGCGGCCGACAAGAAATTCGAATCCAAGATCGCCTGGCTGCGGCAGGTGCTGGAGTGGAAGCGCGAGCTGGTCGACGGCGGCGATTATTCCGAACAGGTGAAGCAGGGTCTGTTCAACGACACCATCTACGTATTTACGCCGCAAGGCAAGGTGGTGGACCTGCCGGCGGGGTCGACACCGGTCGATTTTGCATATCACGTGCACACCGATCTTGGCCATCGTTGCCGCGGCGCCAAGGTGGACGGCCAGATCGTGCCGCTCAATACGCCATTGCAAAACGCGCAGCGGGTGGAAATCCTGGCGGCCAAGCAAGGCGGTCCGTCGCGCGACTGGCTCAATCCTCAGCTTGGCTTCCTGTTGAGCTCGCGTGCGCAGTCGAAGGTGCGTAACTGGTTCCGCCAGGAGTATTTCGAAGTCGACGTCGCGCACGGCCGGCAAACGCTGGAACGTGAGCTGGCGCGCGCCGGGGTGAGTGCGATTGCCCTGGAGAAGGTCGCGGCGGCGCTGAAGCATCGCGACGTCGACGAATGCCTTGCCGAAATCGGCCGTGGCGATATCACGCCGCACCAGATCGAGTTGGTGCTGCGCGAGTTGGCTGCCCCAGCGCAATCCGACCCAGCCGATGCGGGCGATGCCGAGCCGATCACAGTGGCCGCACGCGCCGGCAAGAATTCGGGAGGTGTTTTGGTGTTGGGGGTGAACAATATCGCCACCCTGGTCGCCAAGTGCTGCAAGCCGGTGCCATCCGATGCCATCGTCGGTTTTATTACCAAAACGCGGGGAGTGATGGTGCACCGGCAGGACTGCATCAACATCACTTCGCTGGCGGACGATCAGCGCGACCGGCTGATGCCGGCCCATTGGGGCCAGACCGGCTCGCAGGCGTTTGCGGCCGATATCGAAGTGATTGCGGCGGATCGGCAAGGCCTGCTGCGTGATATCTCCGAAGCGGTCTCGCGTGAGCGCATCAATGTCACCGCCGTCAATACCTTGTCGCGCGGCAATATTGCCTCGATGCGATTTACCGTCGAAATCCAGGCGGCGGCCGATATCGCCCGCGTGCTGCGCGCGGTGAAGGAAGTGCCGGGAGTCGAAAGCGTCCGGCGGCGCTAGGCGCGCCGCGCAGAACCCTATGCCCAAGACCCACGGCCCACTCCACGGCATTACCATCGTCGATCTCACCACGGTCATCATGGGCCCCTACGCCACGCAAATTATGGGCGATATGGGCGCCAGCGTCGTCAAGGTGGAGGCGCCGGCCGGCGACAATATGCGCTGGGTCGGGCCAATGAAAAATCCCGGCATGGGACATATCCACATCCAGCTCAATCGCAACAAGCGTTCGCTGGTGCTGGATCTAAAAAAACCAGAGGCGCTGGAAGCACTGCAGCGGCTCATCAGGACCGCGGACGCGCTGATCTACAACGTGCGGCCGCAGGCGATGGCGCGCCTCGGCCTGGGCTATGAAGCGGTGCGTGCGTGGAATCCGAAGATTGTCTACGTCGGCGCGTACGGATTTTCCGAGCGTGGCGAATACGCGGGCCAACCGGCCTACGATGATTTGATCCAGGGGATCGCCGGTGTGCCCTCTTTAACTCTGCAGCAGGGCAGCGACGTGCCCCGCTATGCGCCGGTGACGCTGGGCGATCGCAGTGTTGGCCTGCAAACCGTGATCGCGACGGTCGGTGCATTGTTTCATGCCGCGCGCACCGGAGAAGGGCAGTCGGTCGAGGTGACGATGTTCGAAAGCCTGTCGCAATTCGTGCTCGGCGATCACATGGGTGGCCGCACCTTCGAGCCGGCCATCGGGCCGCCGGGTTATCCACGCCTGTTCGCACCGCACCGGCGTCCGTATGCCACCCAGGACGGCTATCTGTGCGTACTGATTTACAACGACAAGCACTGGCAGAATTTTTTTGCCGCGATCGAACGGCCGGACCTGCTGAAACACCCGCACTTTTGCACCCACAGCGCGCGCGCCGAACACATCAACGAGGTGTACACCTTTGTCGCGGAGATCATGAAGACACGTTCCACCCAGGATTGGAAGGCGCTGTTGCAGGCCGCCGACATTCCCAATACCCCGATGCATTCGATGGATTCGCTGATCGACGATCCGCACCTCAACGGCATCGGCTTCCTGCCGCTGCTGGAACATCCCAGCGAGGGTACCATCCGCACCACGGCGCCGGTCGGCGAGTGGAGCGAGACGCCGTTGTCGATCCGCTCGTTGGCGCCGCGCCTGGGAGAACACAGCCGCGAAGTGCTGCTTGAACTGGGTTACGCGGATAGCGAAATCGACGCCTTCATGGCTGCGAAGATCAGCGCGGAGCCGGCGCGCCCATAAAAAGGGGGCGGAAATTTCCGCCCCCTTTCGTTTTGCATTGCGTTGATCGCGCTTAATTGTCGATCTTGATATTGCCGTCCTTGACGACCTTGGCCCACTTGGTAATTTCAGCGGAAATGAACACGCCGAAATCCTTGGCGGACTGGCCGCCGGTGGTGGCGCCCTGGGTTTCCCAGATCTTCTTGATGTCGGAATCGTTCAGCGCCTTGATGGTTTCGGCGTGCATGCGGTCCAGGATCGGTTGCGGTGTGCCCTTGATGCCCCACAGCGCGTACCAGGTGGTGACTTCGAATCCCTTGTAGCCCAATTCACCCATGGTCGGAATATCGGGGAAGGCGGGCGAACGCGTGGCACTGGTGAT